>JAFUHS010000148.1 GCA_017468745.1 Treponema sp.
CGCCTAATGTGCGGCTCGCGCTGTCGTTGGAGCATTCTGTTCCAACATAGAAGATGACAGCCACCGCCGCCATTTTCTGTTCTTCCGTGAGCGTAAGCCCCTCGCGCCACGCCGTCGTCGTTCCGTCTACAAACACGATGTCGCCCACGCTGTCAGGTCGGCTCTTCTCGCCGTAGGGTTTCGCAAACGCCACCGACGACAGCGCAAACAGTGCCGCCAGAATCAAAAATATCTTTTTCATAGTTCGCTCCCGCTACTTGCTTGAAATGAGTTTCACGACTGCGCTGACAAGTTTCTGGTAGTTTTCCTCTGATAGTTTTGAGACTTTTTTGCCGAAGCAGAACTTATCCACCGCGCCGATGAGGTGGATGACCGCCACGGAATCTTTTGAAAGTCCCGTTTCGCTCTTTGTAAAAAGGATGTTCGGTTCGTACTCGGCGCGCTCAAGGTTCGAGGTGAACGGAATGACAACGGTGGTGTTCAGGTCTTTGATTCCGAGCAGGTCGTTCTGCATTACCACGGCGGGGCGAATTTTTGAGGGAAGACTTCCGAGCGGCTCGCCGAAGTCGATGAGCCAGATTTCACCATGCGTCATCTTTCAGTTCCTCCCACATTGTATTCATGGATTTTCGCGCGACAGCTTTCTCCATTTCCGCGTAGTCCTCTTCGATTCTTTTCGATTTCAATGATTCAAGCATTTTCCCCATCAAAACGATTGTCTGCTCATAGGACAGGGAAAGCACCTGCTCCGTAAAGTCCGCGAACGCAACATCTGACATACGCACCTCCAATGCTGACATTATACTACACTTCCCGCGTTTCTGTACAAAAAACTCTTATGCCCGCGCCCGCCCATGCTACCGTGCGCTAGTTGAAGGCACGGATGGCACAAACTGACCCTTTGGAGTGGTTCTGTTCGAAGTGGCTGTGGAATCCGTTGTTAAGCCATACAGCCCAAGCGTAGTCAGATAAGTCGGGATACTGACTGGACGACCAGTAGAAAGAATCCCTGAGTTTCATTCCGCCAGCCGCTTCAAGCGCGGCATTCACAGTGTCAGGGCAAACGCATGTAAAAAATCTCTTTGCTAAGATTTCTGAAAATGTGAAATTTTAAATAAGCCTTAGAACAGTCTGACGGAACTGACGATTTTCACGAAACCAAAGTATGCGCTTGCTTAAACTGTCCTGCTTTTTGTTCTCCGGTTTTTCCGCCTGCCGCAAAAGATTCAACGCAAGACGGCGCATGACCGTCATGTTTTCAGGACAATGATCCTTACGGTGCCTTTTGTAATCTTCGTTGAAAGTCATGTCAAGGCACCAATGAAGACGGTTCTCAATTCCCCAATGTAGCCGAATGGCTTTCTTCACAAGGTCAAGACTGTCAAGCGACGTCAGGAAAAATCTGGCATCCGTGGAAGTCTTTCCGTTTACGGTCCGCTCCTCTTTTGCCATGGCGACGGCCTTGAGTCCTGGCCATTCATTTTTATTTTCCAGCCACGACAAGTCCGTGCACAGATAATACTGCCTGCATTCAATGCGTCCATGGTCGGGATTGTATTCTTTTTCGCTTTTGACGACTCCGTATTCTGCAAGGACCTTTTCGTCCATGGAGAAAAACTCTTTCACGGCTTCGTGTGTCGTGCTTTGATTTCCTTTCAATGAAATGACATAGTCAGCTTTGTTCTCTTTGATTTTCTCGCAGATTTTTTTCTGGCAGCCCATCGCATCGATTGTGATTATCATTCCTTTTATGTCAATCAGCTCTAGAAGCTCAGGGATTGCGGTGATCTCGTTTGATTTCTCATCCGTCTTCACCTGTCCCAGAATAAGGCTCAGCTCGTCCGCCCACGCGCTCACAATGTGGATTCCCTTTGCTCCCGTGACCTTGTTTGACCTGCGCATCGTCTTGCCGTCGATGGCGACGGTTGTCCTTCCAGGCTCGATTTTTACTTTCTCATAAATCCCGTGCGCCCAGTTGGCAAAAACTCTTTCTATCTTGTCCGCGTTCACATTCCTAAAAACACGGAGGATTGTGTCGGCACTCGGCGGGCCGAACTCGAACTTCAGCAGTCCCTTGATGGACTCCTCCGCTTCCTCCGCCCATTCAGCTATGTGCTCAATATCCTTGAATCCGTTTAACAAGCCAAACAGAACAAGCAGAAAAATATCCGCTAGTTCAAACTTTCTGCACCTTTTGACCCTGAAATCCTCAATTTCTTCCAGACTTTCTCTTAACAGCATAATTCCTCCAAAAGGGAATTTTACCATTTTTTGCAGTCTTTAAATAGTACCTCAGGGATTTAAAACAAAAAATTATTACATGCGTTTGCCCTGATATGGGCTTATACTTTTGTTTACAATTTTGTTAATATTTTTGACGGTAGGGATGCGGATTTTTTTATTTTTTTTAAATAGTAAAAATGAAAGGGCTTGTATAAAATATTTTTTATGTTAATTGATCCGAACTTTCAAAATCAGAGTAGTCAGGAATTTTGGCAAGATGAATTGCAAAACTTACGGGTTTTACTTTACAGGTATGACCAGGCGATTGCAGAGCTTACAACTGGCAAG
>JAFUHS010000149.1 GCA_017468745.1 Treponema sp.
TGAGGCGAGAATGACATTATCCCGTTCTTCATTCTGCAGGACAAAAAGACCGATTGAGTCATAGAGCAGGTCGCTTTCAAGAAGAATGGCGCTTTCCTTTACGAGGGGAGCGCAGACTGCAAGCGTTCCCATGCTGCTGGTGTTTTCGTAATTGTCGTTGCGGACGGTTTTAATAATCGGATATTTTTCTGCAAGTTCGTCGTAGAACTCTGAACAGTGTCCGGTTCCGATGATGATTTCTTCGATACCAGCCGCAATGAGTTTTTGAACCGAGCGTTCAACCATTGCAAGCCCGTCAATTTCAATAAATCCTTTTGGCATTGCCTGAGTTCTGTTTCCAAAGCGAGAGCCAAGCCCGCCTGCCATTATAACTGCCTGTTTAATCATTTCTTTCTCCATTAAAAAATAAGAAAGGGGAAAAGCCTTTCCCCTACGCCACAGTACCTTGTGGCGTACCCCATTCTCCTGGGGGAAAATCCCCCAAACCCCTAGTCCTTTAAAAATTCCATCAAAGCCTTTTTGTTTTCCTGTGGAGTTGACTTTGGTCGTCCCAAATCTTTTCTGGCTCCTTTTTTGACCAGAACTTCAACAAATGTGAGTTTTTCTTTTGTTTCAGAATCATGGAGAACTGCGTCAAGTTCTTCCGGAGTCTCAACTTTTACCACATTTTCATAGCCGCAGCCTTCAGCAATGACGCAGAGATCAATCTGCCGTCCGACTGTTGGCTGACCGCCCACAGAATCATGGGCTCCGTTGTTAAGGACAAAATGTACATAGTTAGAAGGCTTTCTGCTTCCGATTGTTGCCATGCCGCCCATCTGCATGATTGAAGCACCGTCTCCGTCAAGACAGTAAATCTGGCGGTCTTTTTTCTGGAGTGCAATGCCCAAAGCAATCTGGCTTGCGTGTCCCATTCCTCCGACTGTAAGGAAGTCACGGTCGTGGTTCTGGCCGTGTTTGTCACGGAGTTCATAGAGTTCACGGCTAATCATGCCAGTTGTGGAGATAAAGGCTGTTTTGTCGTCTGCTCCAAGCATGATTTTTTCAATGGCTTCTTCACGGCTCATTTTTCCGTCAACCAGAATATTGTTTACCAGTTTGTATTCGTCAAATGTTCCCTTGCGGATTACAAATGCATACTGGGCATTGTTTTCTTTAATGTATTTATAGGCCTTTTCAAACTGTGCAGGAAGGTCTGCTTCATTGTCACTTAAAACCTCGTAGGGAACTTTCATTGCGTCCAGAAGAGCGCAGGTGACTTTTCCCTGTTTTACATGCTGAGGCTCATCATGAACACCCGGCTCTCCTCGCCAGCCGATTACAATCAGCATAGGAATTGAATAAACATCCGGGTCTGCGATAGAAAGCAGGGGATTTACCATGTTTCCTTCGCCTGAATTCTGCATGTAAATCATTGGGATTTTGCCTGTTGCAAGGTGATAACCAGTTGCCAGTCCTGTTGCGCTTCCTTCGTTTGCAGAAATAATGTGCTTTTCTGCCGGTGCATTGTCAGTAACATAAGCACAGAAATTCTTCAAAAGAGAATCCGGCACACCCGCAAAAAAATCCGTGCCGTTTTTGAGCAATAAATCATAAAATACTGATGGTCTTATCATAGTTTTCTCCGTCACATGGGGATTTTAAGGGGCTGGCCCCTTAGGAGAGGGGGTAGCGGCCAACTGCGTGGACGCTAGGGGTAGACTTCCCCCTTATTATTTTCTGCCTCTCCAGATTTATTTTGTTCCCGGTATAAGTTCCAGGATTTCTTTAATGGGCATGCACATGTCGTTTACTTCAAGCGAGCGTTCTGCCTGCAGGATTGTCTCGGCACATTTGCGCATTGCAGGGTATGAGGCGCGGAGCATGTGGTTTGCATAGATGATTATGTTTGCCCCCCATTCGCCCAGCTCCTTTTCGGTAAACTGGTTGTAGGTGGTGGGAACGAGCACTATCGGAATGTTCTTGTATTCGGCACGGAACTTTGCGCAGAATTCCTTGATGTCCATGCCGCTCTTGTCCTTTGAGTGAATCATAACGCCGTCGGCCCCGGCCTTGACCGCAGCGAATGCCTTTGCTATTGCCTCGTCAACGCTGTAGCCCGCGATGATTTCCTCAATGCGGGCAATAATCATAAAGTCTTTTGTGACCTGGGCTTTTTTCCCCGCACTGATTTTCTCGCAGAATTCTTCTTCGGTAGCCAGAACCTGCTTGGCTTCTGTTCCGAAAAGCGAATTCTTTTTAAGACCTTTTTTGTCCTCGATTATGACGGCAGAAACACCGTTCCGCTCCAGTGTGCGCACGGTAAAGACAAAATGCTCCGGAATGTCGCCGGTGTCGCCGTCGTAGATAATGGGTTTTGTGGTACATTCAAGAATGTCGGTGAGGCTTTGCATACGCGTAGTAAGGTCTACTGCCTCAATGTCAGGCTTTCCCTTGCTGGTTGAGTCGGTGAGGGATGAAGACCACATGCCGTCAAACTGATGGATGCCGTCTTCTTTGGTGACCTGGGCGTGCTCCGCGATAAGTCCGCTTAAACCGCTGTGGGCTTCAAGAATGCGCACCACAGGCTTTGCCGCCAGAAGTCGGCGCAGGGTAGCCCGGCGGATGTCAGGGGTGGTTCCGATGGTAGAGGCGTTTTCTGCAAGGGCGGTGGAGTTGATGCCTTTAGTGTAGGGGATTTCTACAATTTGACCGCCCCATTCCTTTACGGCCTCATAGCAGTCTTCGCGGATTTTTGAAAGGTAATTTGTCTTCCAGTCATCTCCGTGAATCATGATGTCAGGCTTGTATTTTTTGAGGTTGGGAACATAGCTCCAGTCTTCCTGTGGAACGACTTTTGCCACTCCCTTGATGTTTTCCAGTACCTGCTTGCGCTGATCGTAGGTGAGGTATGGAAGGCGTTTGTGGCTTACAATCGCGCTGTCGGTAAGGAGACCGATTATAAGCTCACCCCTTTTTGCGCCTTCATTAATTATATTGATAATTCCAGGATGAATGATGTCACCGGTGATTCCGAGATATACTGTCTTACTCATTCCTTTTCTCCTCTGCTTTTGTGTTTTCATTTTGTTTTGAAAGCGTTTCAATCATGTAGTCTGTGATTCTCTTTCCAGCCTCGCCCTCATGCATCCAGGCTTCTGCCTTTGCCGCATGTCGGGCCAGCTCAAGGTCTTTTGAATCGCTCACAGATTGAATTACTTCCTTAATGTTTGCAAACTCTTCTTCTTTTAATTCTGTACCGAATTTTCTGAGCACCGAATACTGCCATAGTTCTTTGTCGCCCAAATCATAAGCATCATAAGGCCGTAAATCCATGCCGGCGTTTACATACATAACCGGCTTGTCGCACAAGAAGGTGTAGTCAAAAATGATGCCGGAAAAATCCGAAATCATGATGTCTGCTTTTTTGAGGGAGAAAATGTTCTGCCGCTCGTAATCCCAGACGATATTCGCATTGTCTTTGTATCGCTCTGTCAGTCGTGCAAGCATGTCCGCCTCGCTCTTCTTTGATTGAGGGTGAGGCCGTACGATGATTCGCCAGCCGGTTTCCGAAAGAGGATCAAGAAGCTTTTCTCCATATTTTTTGAGAATGCCCACATCGCCCCAGCTTGGAGAAAGCAAAACTGTAAAGGGGTGGTTTTCTTCGACTGGAATCGCCGCAATATTTTCTTTGTAGACATCAAGATAAGGGCAGCCGACAGTAACCAGGTCTTTTTCTTTGATTCCACGCTGTTTTTCAAGGAAGCGGATGTCGGTCTTCTGATAATCACCTGTGAGCAAGACGGAATCAAAAAAATCAAGACCAAAAAGCCTGTAAGTAGTCGCATCGTTTGGCATATGGAGAACATGGCTGTAATGCTTGACCCGTTTGCTTCGTTTTAGCTGATAAACCTGTAGACCAGGTGTGGTCATGAGAACAAATCCGGCTGAAAGCATGTTGAGCTTTGCAAAAGCCGCGTTTCCCTCTCCGATGAATTCAGGTTTTACGAATTGATAATTCTGTTCAAAAACAGGATCGGTCTTTGAAGATGTGTAGTAAGTAAGAGCGATTTTTCTCGCTTCAAATTCGTCACAGACAGGCTTGAAAGTGTTCCAGTACTGGTTTCCCTCATTGTAAATGACATAGGGCTTATAGGAAGCGTCGAGCTGAGCACTTCCGTCTTTTTTGCCAGAGAGAATAAGCTTGACTTTGATGAGGGCAGCTTTTCCTAAGAAAAAGAGAGTTGCCGCTGCACCGATAAGAATTGAGAAAAGCATGCTTCCCGTACCTGGGTCGATGTAAAGTAAGAAAAAATTATTCATCATTTTATTCCTTGCTGCCAGTTTTTGGCTTCAAAAATATTATCTGAGACTGTGTACCAGTCTTCATCGGGAACTCGGTATGAATTGATATTGTTTGCGCCTGGAGACCATGTGTGTGTAAGGACAATTCCCGAAGCTTTTTTGCCTTCCAGAGGCACAGGTAAAATTTCTTTTCCTGTAAATGGATTTTTCGGGTGTTCTATGATGTCCTTAAATGCAAGGGAAGGAACATCGGCATTGGTCATAAAATCCATATTGGTTACCATTTTTCCACCGGCATTAAAATCTTTGACAAAAAGAATCGGGTGATTGTGATCAGGATTATAGTCAAAGGACCATGGTTTTTCAAAATCCAAATTATAGCCCTCTTTTGTACCGCAGCCATGGTCACTGACAAGAATAATGCGGGTGTTATCGTAGCAATCGTTTTCTTTAAGCCAGTTAATCCAGTCCGCAATGCGTTTGTAAGTGGCAATATTTGAGTCTATAGCATGCCAGTCACAGATTGCTTCCGGACCTTTATTTGTGACTTTTATCGCAGGATCATAATTCGGTGCCTGCAAGTCTGTGTTTGAATGAGGCGTTTCGTTTACAATAGTAGTATAGGTATTTGTTTCTGCGGTGAAGTCAGTCAGTTGCGGTAAGAATGCCAGCCCGGAATAGTAGTCAATATATTCCATGACATCGGAAGTTTGCTCGTCTGAAGACCACCAGTGACCATCCTGATAAACGGCATCGCGTACAAATGTAGGAACTTCCTTAAAAAGACTGAACCAGACGAGGTTTCGCATGATAGCATTGCTGGTTATATTTTCCTTTACCTTGTCAGGATTCTGTTTGACCCAAAGACTTGTATATTTCCGCTCTATGTTGAGGCCGGTGATTTTCGGATACGGGTTACAGATGCTCATGTCTGCAATCCAACTGAAATTTGCCCAGCTTAAGTCCGAACAGGTTGCGGTGAAGTCCGCCTGCTCAGTGAAAACGCGGGGCATAAGAAGTAAAGCCTGATTGTGTTTGTCAATCAATTTTTCGTTTGTGCGGGCATTTATTTCCTTGGGGATATATTCGTATCCACCGTATAAGCCAGGACAGCCTAAAAGAGTCCATGCATTGTAGGAAATGGTATTCTTATAGTAGGTGAAGCCTGTAAAAGTATCATACAATTCGGGGAAGGCTTCAAAAATAGGCGTGACATAAGAGTTTTCCGCTCGGTCAAGCATAAAGACCACGACATTTTTCCCTGTTTTTGAAAGATGATAGACCGGGGAAATTGATGAGGCTTCCTGAATGTCAGAGGCAATTTCGTTTTTATAAGTGCGGTATTCGCTTTGAATCTGTATTGAATGAACGGCTGTCACTCCAAAAAGTGCAAGCAGAATTACAGAGAGAATTCCTGTCAATATGCGGGATTGCTTTATTTTTACGAGTACAAAGGGTAGCAGGATTGCAAAAAGTACCGCGAGAATATTCAGGAGAATAATGGTCTTTGACGGTGAAGAAATGGACTGAGAGAATGTAATCAAACGGGATAGAACCCCATAGTCTCCTGAAAAACAGAATGCATTGACCAGACCTGAGAAGAGCAGGATGGTGAGAAAGCTGGCAATTAAGGTTTGAATGCGATTGTGGAAGAGAAAATATACGCAAGCCGGCCAGAAGACAAGAAGCCCCAGCATTTGCAATGTCGCCGTATACAGGAAAATGAGGGGAGAGCCGTAGCCGTCAATGCCTGAGAATTCTATGACGGATGACTTTATTATGTATGATGGAATTACAAAACCTGTCAGCAGACAAAGCGCTAGTGCCGATGTGATAAAAATTGAAAATCGTAACTTTTTGTCATCAACAACAGGTTTTAGTACAGAATCTAAGAGTCTGTTGACCGTTTTAACGGCAAAAGGCAGAAGAAGCAGAGAGGAGGCTACCACCACAAGCAAAAGACGCTTATGCAGTAAGCCCTCATGAATGAAAAGCACATAGAAATCAAGGAAGAGGATAAAGACTGCCATCAGTATATACAGTACTTTGAGAGGATTCTTGATTTTGTAGAAAATATTCTTTACAAGACTGAATACATTGTTCATAGTCCAGTAGAGAACCAGTCCTGCCGGTGAATTATAGAGTACGACAAGGAAAATCAGAGCCATACCGTAAATCTGAATTTTATCCTTAGCTTTGAATCCTTTTGTGTATATTGCGCCTGCAATTATGTTTATGAGGGTCATTAAGATGGGAAGAATATTGATGGGAAAAGCGCCGGCTGTAAAAATAGCATCGGGTTTTCCTAAATCTCGGATAAAGAGAAATGATTCCCCCTGTAAAATAGGCAGACTGGAAAGAAAATTATAGGCCGCGATAAAAAAGGGAATCTGAATCAAGAGACCAAATGAAGAGCGGAGAGCCATCATTGGGTGGTAATGATTTTCCCGATAAAAGGTGGAGAGAATCATGTACTGCTCGTCACCTTTAAATGTTTCCTTGATTCGTTTTACGCCGGGTTCAAGGCGTTTTTCGGTATCCCGCTGAATCTGTTGCCACCTTTCTGCCACAATATAGAGGGGGAGACAGAGAAGTGAAACGGCAAAACTGACACCGATAACGGAAATTCCTTCAATCTTAAAAACATCATCAAAGAGCAGGAATGCGAATTCAATAATTTGTACAAGCGGATAAATAATAAGCGTATATAAAAAATGACCCATTGTAGTACCTAAGATAGAATATTATAACTTTAACTTAATCGAATGGTTAAGTCAATGTACAGTTTTTTGTTATTGATAAAGCTACTTTTAAACTGTATTATTCTCTGCATATGATTGCTTCTTTTTTCCATAATATCATCATAGTTCCGATTTATGATTTGCTTGAGTTTTTTTATGTTTTCTTTGCGGCAATCACATCGAAAGGATTTGCTGTCATCGCACTGAGTTTTGTAGTAACCTTGTTCTGTCTTCCCTTGTACATTGTCGCTGAAAAATGGCAGGAAAGGGAACGGCAGACTCAGTCCGGCATGAAGGCTATGCTTGAGCGCATTAAAACGACTTTTTCAGGCGATGAGCGCTACATGATGACGACTGCTTATTACAGGGAGCGGCACTATCATCCGATGATGGCCCTGCGCTCATCTTTCAGTCTGCTCATCCAGATACCATTTTTTATCGCCGCATATTCGTTTCTGTCAAATGTGGAGTCGCTGCAGGGGTATCCTTTTCTTTTCATCAAAGATTTTGGCATGCCGGATGAGCTTTTACACATCGGCTCTTTTCCTGTAAATGTGCTGCCCATTGCAATGACGGTGATTAACTGCCTTGCCGGAGCGATTTATTCAAAAGGTCATCCTGTAAGTGAAAAAATCCAGATTTATGCATGTGCTCTGGTCTTTTTGGTTTTGCTCTACAATTCCCCTGCCGGACTTGTAGTTTATTGGACTATGAACAATGTGCTTTCCCTTGTAAAAAATGTCTTCTACAAATTGAAGCATCCGGCAAAAGTATTCTACATTTTGTGCTGCATCGCCTTGTTCGGTGCGGTCATATTTGCATTTTCAACAGAAAAAAATATTTATATTGCAGGCTCATCTGCGCTCTTCCTGCTTTTGCTTGCATATCCGAAAGTTTCCGCATTGTATTCGGTTTTCATCAAAAGTCATTTCCTCTATCTTGATTCTCATAAAAAATTCCGCGCGACACTTTTTCTGTCTTCGGCTTTTGCTTTGGCAATGCTTTCAGGAGCTTTGCTTCCCTCTTTTGTCATTGAGTCGTCTCCTGTGAATTTTTGCTATGTTGATACAAATAAATCACCTTTTGTTTTTTTGGTGACACCTTTTTTACAGTCTATGGGACTCTTTCTTCTGTGGCCGGTATGTCTCTATGCGCTTTTTTCTGACAAAGTAAAAAAAACTTTTGCCCTTGTCATGCCTCTCCTTTTCTTTACTGCGGTTGTCAACTGCTTTGTCTTTTCAGGAGAATACGGCGCGCTAAACGATGATTTAACCTTTATGCATGAAGTTGTCTTCCCTGAAAATGGAATGATGATAGGAAGCATTTGCATTTTTATTGCCGTTTGTTTTATTCTGCTGTTACTTTTATTGAAATGCCCCAAGATTGTCACTTATGCTGTCGGAATCGTAACGCTTTCTTTTGCCGCGACAACGGTAAAAAACATTGCGACTATACAGATGACCTATTCCCGCATGAATCATGATGAGCTGGCAAAAATTGAGCCCGTCTACCATCTGTCTAAGACAGAAAAGAATGTTCTAGTCATCATGCAGGATAGATTTATCTCTCAGTACATTCCGGCAATTATTGAAGAAGCCCCTGAATTGAAAGAAAAACTTGACGGATTTGTATATTATCCCAATACGGTTTCCATGTCATATTATACCCAGTTGGGGGTACCAGGACTCTTTGGTGGCTACGATTATACGCCCTGGGAACAAAATAAGCGTACCGACAAGACCATTCAGCAGAAACACAATGAAGCCATTCTGACCATGCCAAAGCTCTTTTTGGACAGCGGTTTTGATGTAACGGTAAGCGACATTCCCTATGAGAACTATGGTGAGGAACCTGTGGCACAGATGTATGAGGGCTATGATATACACCGTGTCCTTGCAAAAAGAGCCTACACAAAACTTTGGTATGAACGCCAGGGAAAAGAGCCTTACCCGATTCTGACTCAGTTGCTCAAACGCAATTTTCTTTATCTGAGCATATTCAAGATTGCATTGCCTTTCTTCCGTCCCATTGTATATCACCGTTCGTGGTGGATTCAGGACAATCAGAAGATGAAGGAAAAGAGCTTTATGGACTGTTATGTACCTCTGGAGATGATGCAGGAACTGACATCGCTGGATGGCAGGAAGGGGCAGTTCCTTCTTTTGGTAAATGAGATTACACATGAGCCTCTTTATTTGCAGGCTCCCGACTATGTTCCTGTAGATACAGTGACTGATTTTGGCAGGAGTCGATTTTCGAAATCCTCTCACTATCATGTAGATATAGCATCACTGAAACGCTGGACTGAATTTTTCCAGTATTTAAAAGACAATGACTGTTACGACAATACTCGCATCATCATCGTTTCTGACCATGGAGCCGGTGACAGAACTGGCTTGTTCAACGAAGAGACCTTTAACGGAAAAGATGCCAAGGAAAATGTTACGGCCTTACTGATGGTCAAGGATTTTTCCTCTCGCGGTCAATTAACCGTTGATAATTCTTTTATGACCAATGCTGACACACCCGCGCTCGCCTTGCAGGGAATTGCTGCAAATCCAAAAAATCCTTTTACGGGAAATAGCTTGGCTGTCACAGATAAAAATGAGCATGTGCAAATCGCCTACGCTCCTGTAGAAAATATGCGTAGCCGCAAGAACACAAAATTCAAAGTGGACGATGACGAATGGTTTACCGTCCATGATGATATTTACAAAGATGAAAACTGGTCGCGCTTAAACAAATAGAGGGGCGGAATCTGCACTTGCAAAGCGACTGGCCTTCTTCCGAACATCAGCTTTAGCAAATCGCTGCTCCGCAAGGCTGCCTGTCAGTTTACTGGCTTTTCCTGCTTCCAGTTTTCTGCCTTAAAGATATTGTCCTTCACATGCCACCATTCATTATCCTTGATTGAGAAAGTGTACTCGCCGTTGTTTACTGGTTGATGGGCATCACTTACGGAGATATATACGCCATCTTTCTTTATGGAGGTCGTATCCAGTGGTATGGCTTTTCCTGTGTAAGGATTTACTGGTTTTTCAATAAGCCCTTTCAGCAGAAGCGAAGGGGTATCTGCATTTGTCATGAATGTATGGTCATCGATGGAGATTTCCCCAGAGGCATTAAAGTCTTTGTACATAAAAAGACAGTGGTAATGAGCACGCCCGGTATATTGGCCACCACTGACAGCCTTGTCGAGCATTTCGTCATTTTCCATATCATCTTCACGGTCTGTTCCACCATGGTCTGAGACAATAATGATTCTGGTCTTGTCATAGATTCCTTCTTTTTTGAGGTATTGAATCCATTTTCCAATCAGCTTGAAGCTTGCCATCTGCGTATGATAGGAATTATCATTCCTGAATTTAGAAGTCCCAAGATTTTTTACTTCCTTTGCGGGCGTGTAATCAGGGGCTTCAAAAAGCATTGCGTCATTCTCGTGAGTCAGCTGATTTACGATGCATGAGAAAGTTCCGTTTTCTGTATCAGAAATACTTGTCAAAGAGTTCAGGTAGTAGAGTGCCGTGTAGCTGTCCAGTGCCGCTTTTCCGTTCGCCGCGCTTTCGTCAGTGTTCCAGTAACTACCGCCCTTGTAAATAAGATTGCGTAGTACAATGGGAGAGGAGCGGAAGAGACTGAAAAAAAGCAGGTTGCGTTTAAGAATCGAATCCGTGTTGTCTGGAATGCTGTTTTTTTCGGATTCCTGACTCCACAGGGAATAATATTTACCTACAGCCTTATAGCCTTTAATAGCAGGATATGGCTCTAGAATGGAAAGGTCACAGAAATGCTTGTAGTTGGGCCATGAAGGGTCTGTAATGACTGCAGAATATCCCTTCTGTTCTGTAAAAATACGAGACAGCATAAGTAAGGCTTCGTTATGCTTATCAACCATCGGCGTTTCGGGTCTAAGGTTCATTTCCCAGGGAGTGTATTCATAGCCTCCATAAATTCCTGGAGAGCCTTGCAGTGTATGTGCATTAAAAGAAAGTGCATTATTGTAAAAAGTAAATCCGCTGAAAACATCTCTGAGGGAGGGATCTTCATTCATAATTTCTTTGACAAACTGTCCTTGTGCCATATCAAGCATAAAAAGCACGACATTCTCGTGGTTTCTTGAAAGATGATACATCGGCTCTATAGATGTTGCTTCAGATTCTGCATAATTATTCTTGTAATTGCTGTAGCTTGATTGAATTGCATAAAGATTTGCGGTTGAAATTGCCGAAAGTGAAAAAATCAGTATGGTAGAAAGAGATGAAATAATTTTCCCCCGTTTGATATGCAGGAGCAAGGGAATAAGTATGATTATAAGGGCAATTGAAATAAGGTTAAGAATTGATAAAGGAGAAATCAATTTGAAATCGGCTGCTGCGAGGAAAATAAGCGTGGCAGAAATATCTCCATAGGACAGCATAAAAACATAGGCATCGATAACCGCAATATAGGATAACACACACATGCCCAGTGCAAGCATTGTCTGAACTGTAGAGCCAAATAAAAAATATATGCAGGTCGCCCAGAATAAGAAAATACCTGCAGACTGCAAGGCTGTATTGCATATAAAAAAAATCGGATTGGGGTGCAGACCTAAATCAGTAAATTCAATGGGGGAAGAGCCGATGAGTGTTGACGGAATGGCAAAGCCGGAGAGAATAAAAAGAACGAGACAGGAAAGGATAAAAAGCCAGGTTCGGACTTTGAAACTTTCTGCCAAAAAAGCAAGCTTTGTTTTTAAAAGCCATTTCGCAACTTGTAAGAACAAGGGAATCATATAGACAAGCAAAGCAAGGGCAAGAAAGAGTATTTTGTTTGGAAGCTGGGTATCTGCGACAATAAAAATATAGAAAAGAACAGGCACCAGAAGCACACAGCAGAAAATCCAAAAAGCTTTTGCTGGATTTTTGAGCTTGTAGAAGATATTTTTTATCAGACTGAAGACATTGTTCATTGTCCAATAGAGGACAAGCCCTGCTGGAGAATTATAGAGTATTACGAGAAAGACAAGTGCCATGCCGTAAATCTGCGCCTTGTCACGGAATGAAAATCCTTTTGTGTATATTGCGCCGGCTACGATATTAATCAGTGTCATTGCAATGGGAAGCACATTCACTGGAAACGAGCCGATGGTAAAGAGTGCGTCTGGAGCTCCCATGTTGCGGATGAACAGGAATGATGAGCCTTGCAAGGCGGGAAGATGAGTCAGAAAAGAATAGGCTGCAATAAAAAAAGGAATCTGTATCAGAAGTCCGAAGGATGAGCGTAATGCCATAATCGGGCTGTAGTGATTTTCCTTATAGTAAGCGGTGGTCATCATGTAACGCTCGTCGCCAGTAAAAGTCGCTTTGATTCTATCCAGCTGAGACTTCATTTTTTTCTGAGCATCACGCTCAACTTGCTGCCACTTTTCCGCCACCGCATAAAGTGGAAGACAGAGCAGGGTAACCGCAAGACTGATACCGATAACCGCATAGCCCACATGCGGGGTCACTTTGTTAAAGAAAACGAAGGCACATTCAATCAGCGTGTAGAGAGGATAAATGATAAGTGTATATAAAAAATCTGCCATGTTTCTTTCCTTGAATTGTTGCTTTCTTAATTATTAAGACAATATCTCCGACACCGCGTCTAAGAGCGTTTTTCCGTCGTCAAGCAGGATGCTTTCCCTGCAGCCGGCGTTTTTTCCCGCCTCAAAGTCCCGCTGGCTGTCGCCAATCATGTAGCTCTGTGCGAGGTCTATGTTAAAGTCCTCCGCGGCCTTTAGAAGCATTCCCGCCTTGGGCTTACGGCAGTCGCAGCTGCACTTGTAGGCAATCCGCTCGCCCTCAAAGCCCCTGTCGGTATGGTGGGGGCAGTAATAGATTGCGTCTAAGTATGCGCCTTCCTTTCCCAAAAGGGTTTCCAGTTTGTTGTGGATTTCTTGAAGTTCGGGAAAATCAATGTCACCGCGGGCGATTCCCGGCTGGTTTGTGACCACAATGGCAAGATATCCTGAATCGTTGATTTTTTTGATTGCCTCTGCGGCTCCCGGAAGCAGTTCCATACCGTCAAGTTTAGTCAGAAATCCCACGAATTTGTTGATGGTGCCGTCACGGTCAAGGAATACAGCCTTCTGCCTGTGGCTCAGATTCCTCTGGCTTACAAGGCCGCTTTTGATGTCGGCCTCGGTGGCATAGTAGCGGTCGGGCGTTCCCATGTCCTTGATGTATTCGGGGGTGTCGTAGGCGAAGACTCTGCCTGAGCCGAAAAGTCCTGCAACGGCGGGCTTTAAGATGTCCCGGTCAAGGTCGATTTTTTCTTTGGAAAGGTGCTCTTTTGCGGCCAGAAGGAGGCGGGGATTAATCATTTCGATTCCGGCATTCACCCGGTTTTTGTACCAGAGCCGCTCATCTTCCTTGTTCATCCAGCGGATTACGCGTTTCGTGTCCTGGGGAAAGTCTCCTTCCTTTGCGGGGGGAAGAATCTCCGTTACCAGAAGGGAAGAGTCGTAGGGGTGTCCGTTGGGATGGGCGACCAGGGTTGCGTCCGCATCATGTTCCCTGTGAAAGGCAGTCAGGCGGGAAAAATCCAGATCAAAAATCGTGTCGCCGCAAAGAAGAAGAAAATCATCGCCTGAATCAATAAGGCCTTCGATTTTGTAGAGGGCGCCGGCCGTTCCAAGAGGCTCAGTTTCTTCATAATAGCTGATTTTTACCCCAAAGCGGGAGCCGTCCTCAAAGTATTCGCGGATAAAATGCCCCAGATGCCCGATTACCAGCGTAATGTCGGTCAGCCCGTTCCTTTTGAGGCATTCAATCTGATGCTCCAGAATCGGTTTTCCGCAGATTTTAATCATGGGCTTAGGAATGTCGCTTGCAATTGAAGCGATTCTCGTTCCCTTGCCGCCAGCCATTATGACAGTTCGCATTGCTTTTATTCCTTCCAAAAGTGTTCCTCAATTTCAAGGCAGAGGGCATGGTAAACGGGCAGGTGATATTCCTGAATCATAAAAGTCTCGTTTGAGGGAACGACAATGGTGATGTCTGCAAGGCTCTTGATTTTGCCGCCGCTTTTTCCGGTAAGGGCAATTGTCTTTAAGCCCTTAGCCTTTGCAACGACAGTGGCGTAAATCACATCGGCAGAGTTTCCGCTGGTGGTGATTCCAAGGAAAATGTCCTCCGGCTTACCGTAGCCGTTTACCTGCTGGGCAAACATGACGTTTCCGTCCACATCGTTCAGACTTGCCGTCATGAGGGCAGACTGGTTGGTAAGGGCTATGGCCGGAAGCGAGCCCTGCAGTTTGTCAGAAAGATAGGCGCCCGTTTTAGCGTCAATTTCCTTGAGTTTTGAAAGAAAATCATTGCTTGGCTTACGGATTTTGACGAATGATTTTAAGAGTTCGCCGCAGATATGGTCTGAATCTGCCGCGCTTCCGCCGTTTCCCGCGACCAGAAGCTTTCCCCCCTTTTCGTAGGAGGCGATTAAGGCCTCGCTTGCGGCGCGAATGTCTTTTTCGCAGACAGACAGGGCGGGGTATCGTTCTATAAGTTCCTTGATGTGATCCATAAAATCTCCACGCGCCATGGACGGCGCTTTTGTTTTTTATTCAAAGTCTTCAGCCTGATACATGACAATCTTCGTTCCTTCGTTTTCAAACTGGAAGGGGACATGCAGCTGGTTTTTGAGGGCCGCACGCACGGCATCCTGTTTTTCTTTGGGAACATAGAAAAGCAGGAAACCGCCGCCACCGGCACCAAGGAGTTTTCCTCCCAGGGCACCGGCTTTCATGGCCGCATTGTACTGCTCGTCGATTGAATCTGATGAAATGCCCGATGAAATGCCCCTCTTTAACTGCCAGGTGTAGTCAAGCAGACGGCCAAAATCGTCCAAATCCGCGTCTTTATTGACCAGAATCTGCTCGGCATCATCTACTAATTTATACATTTTGAGAAGTTCCTGAGTCTTATCCTTCATGGATTTTTCGGTATTTTTCTGAACTTCAGATGAGAAGCGGGAAATGCCCGTAAAGAAAAGCATGAGATTGTCATTGAGAGCCTTTTTCCGCTCAGGGGAGATGATGACGGGATTTACCGCATAGCCGTCAGCGGAAAAATTGATGCGGTTAAGTCCGCCGAAAGAGGCTGCAATCTGGTCCTGAATGCCGCCGGCCTCCGCACAGAGAACCCGCTCCAGATGAATGGCATCGTCGGCAAGCTTCCGTTTGTCAGCATATTTTCCTTTAAGGGCATAGAAGGCTTCCAGCATACCTACCGCAAAAGAAGAGCTTGTGCCCAGTCCCGTGCGGGCCGGCAAATCTGAATCGTAGACAAGACGGATTTCGTGCATGTCTAACCACTCCATGGCATTGCGGATTGCCGGGTGATTTATTTCTGCATAGGAGTTTACCTTTTCTTCTTTTGAATAGGTGAGATGCGTCTTGTAGTCAAAAAAACGGGGCAGGTGACGGACTGTGACATAGCAGTACTTGTCGAAAGTCGTAGAAAGAACGGCTCCGCCATGCTCGTTGTAAAAACCGGAAAAATCAGTTCCGCCGCCAAAAAATGACATGCGGAAGGGTGTGCGTGTGATAATCATAGTTTATTATATCCTTTATGTAAAATAAAAACAATTAAGCTTAGATTTGGTTAAGGAAACTTCGGAAAAATGAAATTTTTCAAGACTCCGTAAATAAACCTTTTGATTTAATTACATCATAAATGCGTTGAGCCGTATTTTTAAGCGTGAATTTTTCGAGAATCTTTTCTGGTGATTCTACTTTTTGTGAAAGAAGCTCGTCCAAATTCACATTTGCCTTGTCTGGATCAATGTAATAGGCACAATTCCCATAAATTTCTGGAAGACTCGTGCGGTTTGAAATTATTACTTTCGCCCCGCAGCTAAGGGCTTCCAGAGGAGGCAGGCCAAATCCTTCAAAATATGTGGGTAAAATAAAGGCTTTACAGGAAGCGTGCATAGCCTTTACCTCTCCGTCAGAAAGATAACCAGTCATAATGACATTTGGAAGGGATTTCATTTTTTCAAGTTCTGGGGGAACTACGGATGGAAGAGGCTTTCCGGAAACTGCGAATAATTCATTTGGGTAAAGAGATGCATGTTCTGCAATCCATTTAAGATTCTTCCGCGTGGAGAGGCTGCCTATCGTAAAATAGAAAGGCTTTTCTTTCAGCTGAGGAAATTTATCAAAAATTGACTTGTCGACAGGAATTTTCTCATAACCGCTGACACCAGAGTAAACTACATGAATTTTTTCTGGTTTTACATGATACATATCTATGATGGTTTGCTTGGTATATTCGCTGACGGTAAAAATTTCCCGCGACCGTTTGGCGATTGCCCGGCACATAAGTGAACTGTAAAATTGAATAAGCTTGTCACGGCGAGAAGTGAAGTCAGCCGGATGCAGTTTTTGATATAAGTCATGGATAAACTCAAATCCAGGAGCGAAGAAGGGACAGGTATTCGTATAATCAAAGCTTATTCGATGATGAAGAATGACATATTTTTGGAAAGCAATCTGCGTCCATTTCGGAAAAAAATGAGCTTCTTCTTTGAGCTGAACGACTTTAATGTTTCTCAGCTTCGGGATATTCTCCGCGTTTGCCGGCAGGACAAGCTCCACTTGATTTTCTTGGACAAGTTCGTCGAGATATTGTGTAACTTCAATGGCGAGCCGTTCGATTCCTGTGAGCGTATGACACCAGCTCTCTCCGTTTATGGCGATGATTCTATTTGATTTCATAATCTTTGACCTGAGGATTCTTGAGTTTTACGAGGTAACGGTTGTTTTCGCCGTAAATATCGTGGTAATAGGAAGATATTAAAAGAGGCATAGCTTCAAGTTCAGCTTTTAGTTCTTTATTTTCATTAAACTTGCGTTCAAAGGAATCTGTCGCAAGAAAATCTAAGTCCATATTCCAGTCTTGAATGAGAATATGAGTCCAGCCAGAAGAATAGCCGCCAATATTCAAGTTATAATTTTTATATTCCATGATAGAGGATGTGGAGGGACCGATATCACCGACAATGTAGGCCTCATTATGGGCGGAAGAATTGATAAGATGTCCCATATCGCCAAGAAGAATAGTGTAACGGAATTTCTGATAGTCATTTTGTTTTGCGTAGAGATTTCCACGCACAATTGCGAAAACGGTAAAGCCATGGAAAAGAGCACAGATGGATATGAGTGTGAGAATCTTTGTGGCAGACTGACCTCTGCTTTTATCTCTGCTGTCATACAGGGCGAGGTCGGTAAGTGCGATAACAGCAATAAATGCATCGAATCCCATAAATGCGCGGTCATTCAGTAGAGTATTTCCGATAGCAAGGTATGCGCCAAAAGAGAGAATATACATTAGTCCGAGGAAAAAAATTGAAGTAAGCAGGGCCAGCGGCTTATTTACCCTTGCGTTTTTTGCAGCGGCAAAGGGAAAAAGCAATGCAAGTATGCAGGTGAAAAATCTAATCCAAATGTTTCCATAATTAGAAAACACAGTACGATTATATCCGATAAAATTGTCCTTCACCATCGTAAAAAACTGGATTCCCATGTGAACCTGCGTGTTCCTTTCATCGATAGTCGCTTCTGTGGGAATCATGATAAGCACCTTAAAGATTATAAGCGCAATGATATAGCTTGCTATTGAAGTCAATAAAAAAGACAATATTCTTTTGCCGCCTGTTTTGGACAGAATCATTTTCATTGTAAGCACAAGCGTCATTATGATATAAATGCTGTTTCCTGCCTGATACGATGAGCATACAAAAATCAAGCTCATAAAGGAAATTGCTGCATAAACCAGTAAATCTTTTGTAAAAAGAAATGGAAGTACTCCGAAGAGCATTGCCAGCGCCATATAGGGTGAGTCAAACTTATATGACATGTTTTCAAAATAGAAGGGACAGATTCCCAGGAATAGAGAGGCGATTAGAGACAGCTTTGTTACGGCACCGTCTGTCATTACATATGCCAGCGTGTATGATGATATTGCAAGAATGGCTGCTGCAAGAATTTGTGTGAAAGGCGCCAGGTCGTTGAGATAAAAATTCGTGTGGAGAAAGACCGAAAGACTTTCTGAAATATAGCGGCTCGCTCCGACCCAGGATTTATGCCCGGAAATAATGCGTTTTATGTCATCTTGGAAATCATAATTTGCTCGGAAGAGAGTAAGATAGCAGATGCAGTAGAGACCGAATAATATGGCAACCTGTGTTAATGCTTTTTTCGAATAGAAAAGCTCACGGATTTTTTCCCTACACGCCGCAAAAACATATTTTCCTTTTTCTGTGTAAATCAAAAAATAGGTAAAAAGAGCCAGCGTTGCAAAAAAAGACATGCTTCCGACTATTACGGCATTCCATTTAGTCATGTCCTGCAAGGCTCTGCCTATTATTTTTTCCATGAGAATAATAATCAAGTTCCGGCTTACCGGGAGAATGCAGCAGAGACATGCAATGAAAAAAATTATGAGTAAGGTTTGAAAGGAACAGATTTTTTTTAGAATTTTATTCATATTTTACCTGAAGAAAAGAAGAAATAGACCTTTATGATATTTGTGTATATAATTAGAATAATAGATTTTAGGGGTTATGTAAATGCAATTACTTTCTTTGGTTGTTCCCTGTTTTAATGAAGAAGAGACTATTCCGATTTTTTATGCGGAAGTTTTAAAATATGAATCTCAGATTCCTATGGAATTGGAATTTCGCTTTGTGGATGACGGAAGTCTGGACGGCACCCTGAAAGTTTTGAGAGATTTGAGCAAAAAAGACAAGCGCGTACATTATGTCTCCTTTTCGCGCAATTTCGGAAAAGAAAGTGCAATGCTTGCAGGATTGGAAAGTGCAAAAGGTGATTATGTTGCGACTTTAGATGTTGATTTACAGGATCCTCCATCACTTCTGCCAGAGATGATTTCCCTTATTACGGATAAGACACAGGAGTATGATTGCATCGCTACGAGACGAAAAACAAGGAAAGGGGAGCCGCTTATCCGCTCATGGTTTGCCAATATGTTTTACCGGCTTATCAATAAAATGTCAGAGACAAAAATTGAAAATGGCGCCAGGGATTTCCGCCTCATGAGCCGTCGGTTTGTTGACGCTGTAATTCAAGACAGGGAGTATAATCGTTTTTCTAAGGGCATCTTCAGTTGGGTTGGCTTTAATGTAAAGTGGATTGCCTATGACAACATTGAGCACAGCGCGGGGAAAACAAAATGGTCATTCTTCAAATTGTTCCGCTATTCAATCGAAGGAATCCTTGCCTATTCTAGCGTTCCCCTCTACCTCGCTTCTGTAATGGGGCTGCTCTTTTGCATTCTTGCGATGCTCGCATTGCTTTTTGTCGTTATTCGTGCGGCGGTTTTTGGCGATCCGACTCCCGGCTGGCCGTCCATGGTGTGCATCATTATTTTTATCGGCGGCATTATCCTGCTAAACCTGGGCATCATCGGACTGTACATTTCTAAAATCTATCTTGAGACAAAGAAAAGACAGTCCTATATTGTGCGGGAAAGCGTCTGAAGTATCGTTTAAAAAGCCTTCTTAAAAGCTGCATGGTTTTCGTAGTCATAAATACGGTACCATTCATCTTCATATACGAGTGTGCCCGTGGCAAAGACCTTTAAGTCCCTGCCCTGATTATATTGGTCTTGTGTTACAAGCAGGAATACCTTTTTGTCTTTATGATTCTCAGCACTGTAAATATGTTTTGGGGTGAGCCAGGTGTCATATTTGTAGGTCGGCGTAATGGTGATATGTGGCCCATGATCAATTGCTTTCTTTAAGTTCCCCATCTCAATCTTACCGTTTGAAAGATAAGTGAACACTGTGGCATTTCCAAAAGTCGCATAGCCGAAATCATAGTCATTTTCGAGCAGGAACTGGGTTACGGCATATTTATCTTTGTTGTCATCGGTAACCAGCTCATTCTGAAGGGTCGCGAATGTTGATGTGACAATCAATGTTCCCCAGACAAGACCGAGAAAATATTTCTTTAAATCAGATAGCTGTGCATTTGAAAGCAGTATTGCAAGAATGGGGAGCACATAGATGATAATGGGATAGTAGTAGCGGGCAATGTAATCTACATGGATATAGAGGAAAGTGTTAAAAATCATAGTTGCCACAAAGAAAAAGAGGAGAATTTTATTTGATTTTGGAAGATTTTTCTTAAGACCTGAAAAAATGAAGGCAGCCAGCATGATTACGGCAATGTAGGCAAGCACATTGATTGCTCCTCCCGGGGAGAGGGCTGCAATACCTTCATTGTAGCCGAAAGTCTTTATAATTCCGCTCCAAATGTCACGCAAGCTGGTATCACCGAAGTGATTGAAGCCCATGGAGTTCCATTCAGAAAAAGTCCAGAAGTGACGGAAAATCAGATTGTTGCAGATGTAACCAAAGCCGCTTAGAATAAGACCTGCAATACTGTAAAAAATCGATTTATTTTCAATCCAGAATCCCTTAAAGTCAGTGATATTTACCTTTCTTTCAGAAGAAGTCGTTTCAAGAATAATCATGGCAATTGCAAAAGGAAAAACAAAAATCATAATATAGCGGATGCTTGATAAGCCGCTGACAAAAGCCCAAATAAAGAAGAAAACACGAAGCAGTGAATAAGTTCGAGGTGATTTAAAAGTTTCAGAATGGCATGTTAATTTGATGAATGTAGCCACATAGATAATGCTCATAACCGCATGTGGCACATAGTAGTTATAACCAGCTCCAACATAGTAAGCATTATATGACCATGGGCAAATTGAAAGCACACTGATAAGAAACTTTAGCCACCAGTGCTTGATTTCCAGCTGATTCAAAAGATAGAAGATTGCAAAGAAGAGGACCGTGCATGTGCAGAATGACTGAATTGCCTTTACTGCATTCCAGTTATCTGTAATCAAAAATCCCAAAGTGGAAAAGAACTGTGTATTAAGCAGACGAATCTCCGTGGAATAATACCAGTCCAGAGGCCAGAAAGAGTGATTTTGCGCGCAGATTTTTCCAAGCCATGTTTCTGAGCCTAAATCTGAATTAACATGCTGCATGGTTGCGGTGTAGGCCGTATACACAATCATCAGCATGACAATCCCAAGTAAAGATGAAATGAGAATTATTTTTTCTTTTGTTGGATATTTATAAAACACAAGGGCATTAAAAGCAATGACGGCAAATGCGGGAGCAAGAAAAAATGAAGCGATTGACGGCAACCACTTTTCAATAGAGAATTCACGGTGAAAAACCTTCTGGGAAAGGATTGTGTAGGAAAAGTCAACAAATTGGCTTGAAAAAAGCACCAGGAGGGCACTTAATATAAGTGCGGCAATTGAGAGTACTGTCAGAACGGTCGCTGTTTTTTTAGAAAAATAATTCATGGAAAAACTCCCTTGAAAAAATAGTCTTATATCAAATAAATCGCAATGCCTGTAAAGATTACGGAAATTGCGAGTAATTTGCGTTTTGAAAGCCGCTCAGCCAAGAAAATCCGGCTAAGCGCAATGATAAAAATATAGCTGGAGGCTTCTATGGCAGGCACATAGGAAACTGGGACGCGGCGTAGTGCCAGCAAATCCAATATTACAGCCACAAAATAAATGCCGTAGGCGGTAATAACAAACGCATTCAGATACTCCCGAAAAAGACTGGGATAGGTTCTGAGCGCGGCTTTTTTCAGCAGGATCTGAGAGCATGCAGAAATAAATACAGAAACAAAGAGAATAATAATATGCAGGCTCAGGTCACTCATCTTCTGCCTCCACGCCAGTATCAGGTTCAGTCGGAGCCGTGCAGAGCAGAAGAATTCCTGCCAGAATGACAATTGCGCCGATAATCATTTTGAGACTTATGGCTTCCTTAAAAAAAACAAATCCAAAAAGTATGCCCCAGACAATCGTAATCGTTTTGTTTGCCGTCGCAATGGTGAGGGGAATGACTTTGAGCACCTGCTGCCACAAAACCGCATAAACAAAAAGAAGGATAAAGACTATGCCGTAGAGCAAAATAAATCGGGGTGAGAGAAAATCTGTCTGTGCGCCAATTTTTCCGATAACGGCATACAAGGCATAGAGCAAAAAGGCCACATGCATGACAAGAAAAGCAACTGCCTTATTTTTCATCAGCTGAATCCTTTTCTTTTTCCGTAGTGTTTTTTACGATGAACTTGGGGTAATTGTTTATAGTCAGGTACATGCGGCCAAGATACTCGCCTATAATGCCCAGGGAAACAAGAATGAGCCCGCCGATGATTAGAATCAAAACAACAAGTGTCGTCCAGCCAGTAACATCTGCTTTGCCCGTAAAATATTCGACAAGATAGAAAACGGCAAAAACAAGGCCGATGAACGCGGAAACAAAGCCCATAAAAGAGGCCAGGGCAAGTGGCATGGTTGAAAAGCCAAAGAGCATACGCATAAAGACTTTGATGGACTTAATAAGATTGTAATTGCTTTTTCCCATCTCCCGTTTGTGATGCTCAATAGGAATCTGCGTGATGTTCTTTGTCACCTGAAAAATCAGGCCGTCAATGTAGGGAAAGAGATTGTTGAACTTTACCATTTCCTCGACGACAGGACGGCTTATGATTTTAAAGGGGGAAAGATAAAGGTCATGGGGCTTTCCCAATGCGATTTCGCTGATTTTTCCGTTAAATGCGCTTCCTATGTTCTTCCAGAGCTTCTGTTTTTTTTGGGCAAAGTCGGCATAGCATACATCCCAACCTTTTTTGGCTTCTTCATAGAGCTTTGGAATGTCATATGGGGAGTGCTGTAAGTCATCGTCCATAATGACGACCCAGTTTCCGCTGGAATAGTTCAGACCTGTCAGAATCGCACTGTCCTGTCCACCGTTCTTGCGCAAATTGATGCCCAATACATGAGGATTTTCCCGCGCGACTTTCTGGATTTCATCCCAGCTTGAGTCTCTGCTGCAGTCATTGACCATAATCTGCTCGTAATCAATGCCTTTCAGCGCATCCGCAATCTGCCGGCTAAGTTCTGCTACGCACTCATGGCTGTTGTATACTGGAATGACGATACTGATTTCTTTCATTTGTTTTTCCTAGCGGTCTTTGTAGAATGAAATGACGGCATTGATGACCGTATCCAAATCTTCTTTTGTCATGCCGTAATAGAGGGAAGACGCACCAGACGCTCTGAATAGGGTGTCGTGATTTCATCCTTTCCGTCAAAGCGACCGAATTTAATTCCTGCCGGAGCAGAGTGCAGGGGAATATAATGGAAGACCGCAAGAATATCCTTGTTTCTCATATATGAGATAAAGTCTGTTCGTTCCTGCAAATTATTCGTAATCAGATAGAACATGTGGGCATTGTGCTCGCAGCCCTGTGGAATAATCGGCAGACGAATCTTTCCGGCCTTTTCAAGATTGGCAAAGGCTTCTTTGTATGCATTCCAAATGTCCATGCGACACTTCTGAATCGAGTCCGCTTCCTCCAGCTGAGCCCACAGATAAGCCGCATTTAAGTCGCTGGGAAGATAAGATGAACCGTAGTCGCGCCAAGTGTATTTGTCAATCTGACCTCGGATAAATTTACTGCGGTCGGTTCCTTTTTCTCGGATAATCTCAGCACGCTCAAAATCTTCAATGCCCGTATTTATGACGATTGCGCCACCTTCACCCATGGAAAAATTTTTTGTTTCATGGAAAGAAAGACAGCCGAAGTCACCAATGGTTCCCAAAGGCTTTCCCTTGTAGCTTGAGCAGATTGCCTGAGCCGCATCCTCAACTACCTTGAGATTGTGTTTTTTTGCAATCTGCATAATCGTGTCCATTTCACAGGCAACGCCCGCATAGTGTACGACACAAATAGCCTTTGTTTTATCAGTAACAGCCGCCTCGATTTTTTTCTCGTCAATGTTCATGGTGTCTGGCCGGACATCAACAAAAACCAGAGTTGCTCCCCGTTGCACAAAAGCATCCGCCGTAGAACAGAAGGTAAAAGAGGGCAGAATCACTTCATCGCCCGGCTGAATGTCGCAGAGCAGAGCCGCCATTTCAAGTGCAGAGGTACAGGAGGTGGTAAGCAGGACTTTATGCCCGCCAAGCATGCCTTCCAATTTTTTAGAGCATTTTTTTGTGAACTCACCGTCACCGCAGATTTTATGATTTGCAATCGCCTGCTGAATATATGTGACTTCTTTTCCTATAACAGGGGGAACGTTAAAATGAATCATCTGTTAAGACCACCGCTTATTTGTTACTCTAAGTATAGCATTATAAATCTTTTTGTACCATAGAAATCGTTCTTTTCTTAAATCATCAATTTAAACGGTGGTTTAAATTGAATAGCTCTGTTCGCTACAAACTTCTTGCCGAAAAAACAGCAAGAAATCATGGCAAAGGGATTGAACTTCAGAATCAAAAGAGTATGGCTTGATGAATATATGAGTGCTTGTTCTTATCAATCATACTCATGCATTTTCACACAGTTCCAGAAACTTTGCCGTGATGTTTTCCCATCTGCGGTCACTTAAATCGAACTGATATGTACATTCTTTTTGTCCGATAGCTTTCTCCACTGCTGAGATAAAATCATCGTAAGTGTAGGTGACGACGGCTCCCGCCTCCGCTAGTTTTGGGGTGTCACAGTAGGCGACGATGGGCTTATGGGCCGCCATTGCCTGATAGTATTTTGCCGTGATTCCCAAGGGGCGGTTTTTGTAAAAATCAGTCACATAGGGAACCATGACAACGGAGCAGTTTGTAATCCATGCGGGAACATCTTTTGGCGGAATTCCCGGCACATAGAAAAGATTCCCGCAAGTCCTGACCTTTTCCTGAATCTCCGCTGAGGGAAAATTTGGAAGAACGACAATATAATTGAAGTCGGTATTCCGTTCTGCCGCCTCAAAAAGAAGATTCCATTCAACTTCCCAGGCCCCGACATAGAGGATTGTGTTCGGCTTTTGCAAAAGTTCCGGAACGGGGTAGGACTTTTCGTAGCTTTCAATGTCAACGCCGTTTGATAGAAGTGTATGCCGCACGGTGGAGTCAAAATCCGGAATCTTCCGGCGGTATAAGTCCAAGCCTTCCTTATTCACGATGATGTTCAAGTCCGCTGTTTTCATCATGTGAGTTTCATTCTTTACATAGCGGGAGAGCGCGCCGTCGTACATGAGGGGATCACTGGGGCGGTAGACCATTTTTGCACTGGGGTACATTTTCTTAAGGCGGTCTATAAAAATCATGCCGTCGCAGCTTTCAAAGACAAAGACATCAGTGCCGTCAAGCCATTTTTTTGCAAAAGCCTTAAAGGATGTAAAGGAAAAGCGTTCCAGCGCGTTCATCATTCCGTCTGAAAAAATCCTGTTCGCGCTGTTTGGCATTTTCATTGTGGCGAGGGTTACATTGTGCAGGCGGCTTTTTCCCACCTCATAGGTAATTCCCTCCTGCAAGGCCTGGATGGACTTTTTGTTGTAAAGCTCCTGATGCATGAAGTAGCTGTAGTAGGGGCGGGGAAAACTGAAAAAGACGACTTCAATCCCCGCATTGCAGGCCGCCTCGGCAAATTTATGGAAGCCGCCCAGACGGTTTGACTTCCAGTTGTGTCCGGTAAGAAAAGTGATTTTATGGAGTGACATGAGCAGCCTCCTCAGTGTGATTTTCTGCTGCCGTATTTGCCGGCAGCGGCTTTTTCATAAAAATCAGATACTTGCTCGCAATGTAATTCAAAATCACAACGATGACATTTGCAATCACCTTCCATAAAAGTGCGTTCCACTGCATCCTGTCTACGGTAAGGTACATGATTGCAAGATCTAAAATTCCTGTCAGTATCCGTGCCAAAAAAAATGAGGCAAGTTCCCTTAAAAGCACTTTGAGCGCAAAGCGCCTGCTTTCAAATACCCACACTTTGTTGGTGATGTAGGCAAAGAGGACGGAAGCAATCCATGCGATGGCGGTAGAAGCTACATTTTGAATGCCGCAGACTTTGTAGCACAAGGCATACATTACGATATTGACAAGCGTCGTGCAGGCTCCAAAAAAGAGATATGCTATGATTGACTTATGCTTGAGAATGATTGCAGGAAAATTCAGCATAAGACTATTGTGCCCTAAAATTGTGGTTGTGTACAGATAAGCAAGATTTTAATTACTTCCGTGTGTCAATCTCGCTCAAAGATTCTTGTTTTTCAATTAGATAATTCACGATTCTTTTTGCACTCTCGCCTTGATAAAGCTGCATTTTTTCTTTTATTGGTGCTACTCATTCTAAAACCCCCACTTTGCCTCAAATCCTAAAATACGCTCGCACTGAACGTTTTTTATCATATTCATTTGAGAGAGCCTGCGTTCCGTAAATTTTTCATCGCAAGGGACGGTGAGTGCCGTTTCCCTGATTTCTTCCACGCATTTTTTTATTTCAGGCGTAAGGATTGCGCGGGCTGGGGCAACATAGTCGCTTCCAATGACCGGCCCCCGTTTTGAAAGATACTCGTCAAAATCAAGTTTTTTGCCATCTGAAGTGGTGCCGAAATCAAAGCCTTCTTCGGCAAACGGCACGAATGCCATGTTAAAGTCAAAGCAGGGATTCAATTCTGTTCGGTCAAATGTCTCATTGTTTACAAGGAAACCGAAGTTTCCGAAATGCCGGTCACAGTTGAGCGTGATGCAGTCAGCGACAACCATTCTGCGGAAAGCGTCCTCACAGTTAAAATCACGGTAGATTTCCATTGTTTCTGGAAGTCCATATTTTATCCCTTGCATTAAGAAAATGCTGATGGGTTTATAACCAAATTCTTGATTTGTAAAAAGCTTGCAGTCTGACACTACCTTGCCATCAAATCTTCTGAGCGTGTAGGCTACAGACTTACAGATTTTTTCAAAAACCTGGCTTGCAAGCACTTCTCCATAAGGTTCCAGTCCTGTGTTCCTTGCTCCTTCGCTTCCTGTTTTTATAAGATGAATGCCGTCTTTTTCATTCAGCCAGCATTTGTCGTATGCACCGTCTGTCGTAAGCTCAGGCGAAGTGGTGGACATTTGAATTCCGAACAAGCCATTTCCGTCAAACGACAATTTAGACACAACTTCATCAAAATTGTTTTCGTACAGGTTTAGCTGTTTCCATGTGACGGTTTCGCGGTCGCTCTTGACCCAGAGCGTATCGGTAAGGGATAGACAGTGGGTGAGTGCGATAAAACCGCTCTTTGTTTTCCCGCCGCACATTTCAAGGATTTTGTTTACATGCGTTCTGTGCTTGGCCGCGCTTCTGTTTGACACCCATGTGGAAATTTGCTCGCACCAAAACGGGAGTTGCTCGTATTGCTTTACAATTTTGCAAAGTTCAAGTTCACCTTCACCTTCAATTATGAAGTCACAGAGCGGAGTTTCCTTGTTTACGAGCGTGTAGGTGATATTTGGCATACGACATATTCTAGCATACTGCTGTAAAAAATCAAACCGATTTACCAGCCTGTTGTTCTAATCCCTCGCAAACAAATCCCTCGTGTACACCTTTTCCTTTACATCGGCAAGCTCATCAGTGAATCGATTTGCAAGAATCACATCGCACTTTTCCTTGAAAGCCGCCAGATTATGCTCCACTCGGAAGCGCTCAAATTCATCCTGCTGCAAGGTCGGCTCGTAAATAATCACATCAACGCCTTCCCCTCGGAGCAGTTTCATCACATCCTGAATGGAAGACTGGCGGAAGTTGTCGCTGTTTGCCTTCATGGTCAGGCGGAAAATGCCCGCGGTGCGTGGTTTTTTGCTCAGGACATGGCGGGCAATGTATTCCTTCCGCGTGCGGTTTGACTCAACGATGGCTGACATCAGGTTTTGCGGAATGTTTGCGTAGTTTGCGAGAAGCTGCTTGGTGTCCTTGGGCAGACAGTAGCCGCCATAGCCGAAAGAGGGATTGTTATAGCCGTCACCAATGCGGGGGTCAAGGCAGACACCGTTGATGATTGCCCTTGTGTCCAGTCCGTGCATCTCAGCGTAAGTGTCAAGCTCGTTAAAGTAGCTTACGCGGAGGGCAAGATAAGTGTTCGCAAAAAGTTTGATAGCCTCCGCCTCTCTGGTATGAGTGTAAAGAACAGGGATATCTTTTTTGATTGCGCCTTCCTGCAAAAGACCGGCAAATGTGCGGGCGGCTTCTTCCATCTGAGGATTATCTTTCAGCGTTCCAACAACAATGCGGCTAGGGTAGAGATTATCGTAAAGGGCATGACCTTCACGCAAAAATTCGGGCGCGAAGAGAATGTTTTTGAGGCCGAATTTCTCAGCCACGCTTTCCGTGTAGCCTACAGGAATCGTGGACTTTATGACGATGACTGCTTCCGGCGCATATTTTTTTACCAGCTCAATGACCGTCTCAACACTGGATGTGTCAAAATAATTCTTGTTGGGATCATAGTTTGTAGGAGTCGCAATAATGACAAACTTTGCGTCCCTGTAGGCAGATTCAGCATCCGTAGTCGCCTTAAGATTCAGGTTCTTTGTTGAAAGATATTCTTCAATCTCTTTGTCACGGATAGGAGATTTTCTGCTGTTGATTAAGTCTACTTTTGCCTGAAGCACATCTATGGCATAGACTTCATTATGCTGCGCCAATAAAACTGAGAGAGAAAGCCCGACATAGCCGGTGCCAGCAACGGTGATTTTCATGAAATTCATTATAGCATATTTACCTGAATTTATGCTATAATAAGCGGGCTGTGTGGGGTGGCAGAGTAGAAGCAGATGAGTGATACGGTTGACATTATTATTGGCGCTGACATCATAATCACCGCACTCACGGCTTTTTCAAATCAGCCTCTCGAAAAGGGAAAGTCCCTGATTTTTTCGATGAGATACAGGAGTGCCCCCGTGCCAAGACGGCGATAAAATTCCTCGTTGAGGACGGACGCTTCGACTATATGGTCGTTGGCGGAATGCCCGCGGTCGTGCAGAACTTCGTCGATTCCCATGATGCGGCAAAATCCGTCCAGATGCAGAAAAACATTCTTTCATTGTACTGTCAGGACATAAGGAAATATTCCAAAAACGACAAGATTCGGATAAAGGATATTTTTGACAGGAAAAATCTTGGAGAGCTTGATTTTGTCATTCAGAAATGCCGGAAAGTCTTGTCGTGCAAGTTGATGCTCCTTAAATTCAATGTTGTGAATGGGGAATAAGTGTAGCGTATATAATTTAATCTTATAGATTTTTTTCTTTTATCGTGCTAAAATATAGACAAGTGTGAAAATATGGATAGATTTAGTATTAAAAATTTCGGACCAATCGAAGATGTATCGCTGAAACTTGGTGATTTAACGATTTTGGTTGGACCTCAAGCCAGCGGAAAAAGTATTGCCCTTGAAACAATGAAACTAGTTGTTGACAGAGATTCTGTTATTGATACTCTTGAAAGATATAATTATATCATTGGACATGACACAAATAAAATTTTGGATATGTTTTATGGAGAGGGAATGTCATGTATCTGGAAAACAAATACTGAAATTTTGTCCGATGGGAAAACTTTTTTGCGTAGTAGTTTACCAAAAAACAGTAGTGGCACTGACGAAGCATTTTTCTATGTTCCTGCACAACGAATTTTAAGCATATCAGATGGACGGGCAAAGAATTTTATGGAGTTTGATAATTCATCACCGTATGTTCTTCGTACTTTCAGTGAGACCTTACGATTATTCATGCAGCATGGACTTGGAAGAACGGATATATTATTTCCAATGAAAACGAGATTGAAAAGTCTACTTCGTCAATCATTCAATGACTCTATTTTTCACGATGCTCAAGTTGCGATGGAAGATAGATATGGGCAGAAAAAAATGGTATTGCGAACGGATTCTTTGAGTATTCCATTTATGTCATGGAGTGCAGGACAAAAAGAATTTATGCCATTATTACTTGCATTTTATTGTCTTTCTGGACCGCCGTCAAAAGTCGTAAAAAAAGAAAAATATAAATATGTAGTTATTGAAGAACCCGAGATGGGATTACATCCAAAAGCAATCATAAGCATTATATTGCAAATATTAGAACTTATTCAGACTGGCGGATATAAAATAATTGTATCTACACATTCTCCTGTATTTCTTGAGTTTGCATGGGCATTTAATTTGTTGAAGGAAAGCCAAAGGAATCAATATGCTGCCCTCTATGAAATGTTTGGAATTCCTGAAAGTTCTCCTGTTAGCAATATGTTGAACGGTTTATTTAGAAAGCAAATACAGACATACTATTTTAAGAGAAGTGATAAAAATGGAAAAGTTATGTCATATGATATTTCATCGCTTGATGTAAATAATGCCGATTCTGTTGTGTCTGAATGGGGCGGATTATCAGCTTTTTCAACAAAAGTTTCTGATGTTGTATCGAGGTATATGGCTGACTATGAAGACTGATGAAGCAAAAGAAATGACTTTGGAAAAAGCTATTTCAAAAACACCAGATGTAAAAGGAAAATTTTGTAAAGGACTAGGTGCGGTAAAAACTTCTGAGAAAAGTAAGTTTGTCGTATCTAATACACATCTGCTTTCAGGAAGTTTGGATATTGATAGCGCTACAAAGTTCTTATTTCCCAATGATAATCGCTGGGATTATGCGGTAGAATATAACAAAGAAGTTTTTTTCGTTGAGATTCATCCTTGTTCGACAAGTGAGATACAAACAGTATTACATAAACTTTCATGGCTCAAAAATTGGTTAAAAACAAGAGCTCCTGATATTTCCGCACTAAAGTCAACATCAAGAAATCCGTATATATGGGTATTTACGAATCGTTTTGATATACTGCCGACCTCGAAAACGTATAGACAGCTTAGTTTAAGCGGGTTAAAAGTGGCTCGAAGATGGGAATACGACAAAATGTAGCGACTCCGAAGAAGTACAAAGGTTTCTTTTTTGCAGAGTGCTCAAACATTTTTCCATGTAGAGAGCATATCTGGCGTTCAAACGCCGTAAGATTATGAAAATCTTTATTCTGCAATGAGTTCATCAAAATAACTTCCTTCTCTGTTTTAAGGCTGAAAGAAATTCGACTAAAGATATGTCTGTTATTTCGCCGTCAAAAAATCTTTTCAAAACTAAAAACATTCTTTCATTGTACTGTCAGGACATAAGGAAATATTCCAAAAACGACAAGATTCGGATAAAGGATATTTTTGACAGGAAAAATCTTGGAGAGCTTGATTTTGTCATTCAGAAATGCCGGAAAGTCTTGTCGTTCAGACCGATGTTTTTTGATTTCTATGTTGCGACTAAAATGACTGTAGCAAAAAACGAAAAAATAGGATAATCTTTTATACAATGAAAAAAATTGCCTGGTTACCAGAAAATCTTGATAATAACCGTTCTTTTTATGGCTTAAAAAAAGCCACTGCACTTGCTGGTGCTGAGAATATTTCTGAAAAAGACTTGTACAAAAATCCTCGTAAAGTAGATTATCTTGTTTTGAACTTTTATGAAGATATTCAGAAAAAATTTGGATTTCATCTAATTGCGTATGTGGGGCGTTGGATACGACTGCATTATTTTAAGTTTTGTGGAATAAAAGTTATTTGGATGGTAAACAATAAAGTTCCGCATGACGACAACAAGGCGTGGGCAATAAGAATGATGCGTACGCTCATAAAATCTTCGGATAAAATTATAATACTTTGCACGGATACTCTTTCCGTGCTTAAAAATCTCGTAAAAAAAGAAAGTGTTTGGAGAGATAAAATTATATATCTCCCGCATCCCAACTACATAGGTGCATATAAAAAAACAGATTTACCGGTTCAGTCAGATGGAGAAGCGTTCAAACTGCTTTTCTTTGGAAGTATTCGCCCGTATAAAAATGTGGATGTACTGATAAGAGCATTTAAGCGAGTTCAGAACAACAATATCGAGCTGACAATAGCAGGTGGTTGCAAGAGCGAATCTTACAGGCAATACATACAAAAACTTGCCTCTGAAAGTAACATCAAGCTTATGCTCCAATATATTGATGACGATGAAATAATGAGCCTCATTTCTGAGAATTCCATGCTTGTTTTTCCGTATGACAATGAGACTACACTCAATTCTGGTTCAATTATTTTGGCATGTAGCGCTGGAAAAACATTTATCGCTCCAAAAATCGGTACTGTAAAAGATTTCCCCGATGACTCTCTTTTTTATTGGTATGAATATAAAAGTGAATCCGAGCATGAAGACAAACTTGTTGAATCGATAAAAAAATCATACGCAGACTACATAGAAGATTGTAAATCATTAGAAAACAAGGGGAAGGCATTGTACGCATATATGCATACAATGCACAGCACCGAAAAACTTGCTGAAATTTGGAAACAGGCTTTGGACTTGTAAAATTAGATTTTAGCCAAAAGCATTTCGAGCTTTTTTGGCAAATCCTCCATTGAAAAGTCCAAGCTTCTTTTGTACGCTGCTTCGGAGTAAGAATGAATTTTTTCCTCGCTTACAGCAATTTCTTCCGTAAAAGACGCAAGTTCTTCAAGTGTATCCCATGTTTTTCCAGTTCCTTCAGTCACTATTTCAGGCTGCCCACCTTTGTTTATGACAATCGGAATACATTTTGCACTCATCGCCTCTACCGTTGTCATACCAAAATGCTCTAACTGATCGGGGTGCAAATTCTCGTCAATGCCATAGCCTTTACTATGCCAGAAAAAAGTTGCCCTATTATACAGCGAGACTAATTCATCATGCGGAATGCTGACAAAAAAGTGAACATTGTATCCATCGGCTAATTTCATCAATCTCTCAGGATATTCAGCATCCTCAATATCCCTATTTCCTGCAATCCAAAGCGCATAGTTTTCCGTGAGAAATTGAGATTTCTTGTAAGCTTCAATAAGCGCTTCAAGTTTCTTTGTTTTCTCAATGCGTGAAACTGCCAGTATTGCATTTTCTTTTTTTTCTCCTGTTAATTTAATTGGAAGAACAGGATGGTACATTTGGACAATTTTTTTCGAATCAATATCGGGGCGCAGCTTTTTTAGCCAGTATTCGGTGTACTTTGAGTTTGGTAAAAATAAATTGTAGCTTTTTGCGTATCGTTTGTCTTTGAGTTTTGTTAAAAACGGAAAGTCCAGTTTTCCTTCGCGTTTTTTTTCTTGAACAATCGGCCAAACAGGAAAATGTATTATTGCAATATTCTTTTTTGCTTTAAACGCAAAGTTTCCTCTTGAACAATAAAAAAAAATGTCAAATCCTTTTGAAGTATTTTCTATTTTTTTATACATGATTTTTCTTGAAATTATACTTTTTTTCGAACAAAGCACAGGTTTAAGACCTGCTCGTTTCCAGTCAATATTTGTTCCTGCAAGGCCGTTTAGTCGGTCTATCAAAGATTTATTATTTGGAATATCTTTTTTTGTATAAACCTCTGCAACAAACTGGACAAATGCGTTTGGAAAAATTTGTTGCAAAGCCCATGCGAACTTTACAGCACATGATTCAGTTCCTCCATAACGATAAGGAAGTTCCCAAATGTAGATACCGATTTTATTTATATTTTTTTTGTCAATCATAATTTTCCCCCTATGTGTTTTTCGGTACAAGGTGTTTTTATAAGCTTTTTAAAATATACTTTGCTGGAAGGAAATATGTATGGGTTGAGCCAGAAAATGAAAGTCAGTATTTTTAAAAAAAATACTTTGTATGTTTTAACATATGTTTTTCTGAAATAGATGATGTTTGAAAGTTTTACATGTAGTGATGAGAATGAAGCATAATGACGAATTATATCTATATTTTGTAATCGGATGGCAGATTGGCCCTCTAAATGCACGATTCTAGGACCGTCAATCAAAAGACGCTTTTTCCCCTGTTGGGCTAGTAAGAACTCCAGATAAACCTCTTCTCTATACATAAAAAAATCTTCATCATACCATGCGTTTTCATCATTTTTTAAAAATAAATCTGCTCCTGCCACATGATCTACTTCTCCAAGATGAAAAAAAGAGGGGGATTTTGCATCGTTTGGTAAAGGTCTTTTAAAAAATGTATGAAGGATAAACAATTTAAAAAAACCATAAATATTGTGAATAAGTGATGAGATTTCTTCATCACAATTTGGAAAAGGACCGTCTGAACGCATGACAATACCATTTGTATCAATAAGATTGCACCCCAAAGCCCCGATATTATCTTTTTCTCCGTTTTTTTCCCAATAGTCAAAAAAAATCTTCACCGCATTATTCAGTAAAATTGTGTCGCTGTTGAGGTAAAAAATGTACTTTCCCTTTGCAATTGCAAGTCCCCGATTGTTTGCAGCACCAAAGCCCAGGTTGGCATTGTTCTCTATCAAAATGACTTGCGGAAAATCAGCTTTCAGCATTTCAATGGAGCCGTCAACAGAAGCGTTGTCACTTACGATAACCTCAAAATCAATGTCTTTTGTTTGCTCATAAATTGAGGCAAGACAGTCTTCGAGAAGTTTTTTTGTATTGTAGTTTACGATAATTATTGAAACATCCATATATTTAATCCTTAATTACTGCTAAGCAATATATTTCCACTCTGCAAGCGTTTTTGTCGTGCTTTCAAAAGATGCGCCTATCTTAATTATTTTTTTCGAGGTTGAGCGATATTTGTCAGCATAGTTTTTATATACGATTTGCTGGAGGGCATTTGTCGCTGATTCGTCAACCTTAAATTCAAAAATATATATAATCTCAGGCAATTCAACCACGCAGTCGATTCTCCCTTTGTTTGTGTAGCTTTCTGCTGTCGTAAACTGCCCTAAAAGCGTAAAAATCAGATAAACAGTAATCTGAAAGTCGTGTTCGGATGTGCGTTTTTCAGTAGCATAGGGAACTGAAGCAACAATCGAGCGCAAACGAGTCATAAATGAATCAATATTCCCGTCTTTTATATCCCTGTAAAACTCACGAATCCAAAAATCCGATGTTCTTTGATTTTGCTCCAAAAAAGACGGCATTAGAATGGCAAGAAAACTGTATTCTACCTCAGTGTTTGGATAACGCAGTATGAAAGTATTAAATTCTTTGTTCCATTCTTTTATCGTGATGTAGCCAGTCTGATAGAGTAACTGAACAATGTCAAAATCCGCATCGCTTTTGTTCATGAGGGTAGGTATGCTGTATTCTACGCCGTCAGAAAAATTGTAGATGTCATAATTGTTTTGCTTAAGCTGCTTGACAAGAAAAGTCGGGGTACCTGTTTCAAACCAATAGGTTCCAAAAAAACAATCGCTGAAGGTCTTCAAGATACTGTAAGGATTGTATATATCTTTCAGTTCTTTTGAAAAATGATATCCGTCATATTTGCTTTTTAGAGAACTGAGGCAGTCGGCTACTGTAAGATTGTTCGCACTCGCTAATTCCTTGATTTCCGGCTTAAAGCATGACTCCAGCTCATCCTGAGTAATACCGCATAATGCTTCTGCGGAAGGGCTGAAGGTAATGTCGTTGGCTTGATTCAAATCGCTGAAGATACTTATTTTTGAAAATTTTGTAATGCCTGTAATAAAGACAAAGCGCAGGAATTCGTCACAATTTTTCAGGACTCCGAAAAAGCCTCTTAGCAGACTGCGGCACTCATCGTTTACCGCACGGTTTTCCATAGTTTCTAAAAGAGGCTTGTCGTATTCATCGACAAGAATAACGATATTTTTTCCTGTTTTTTGTGCAATCTGACGGATATAATCACTGAAGATGAGCTCCACGGATTTTTCGGAACTTGAAGCACCGTAGCTAGAGGCGATATTGCGCAATATGAGAGATATTTTGTCTTCCAAATCCTTGCGGGATGTATATTCTTTGCCAGAAAAATCAAAATGAAATACAGGGAATTCCTGCCAGTCTTTTTCAAGTTTTTCGATTTTCAGGCCTTTAAATAATTCTTTTTTTCCCAAAAAGTAGGCGGAAAGTGTTGAAACCAAGAGGCTTTTTCCAAAACGCCGTGGGCGGGAGAGAAAATACACTTTACCCATAGAAACAAGATTAAAAAGTAATTCCGTTTTGTCGACATACACATAGTTGTTTTTGCGTATCTCGGAAAAATCTTGCATTCCTATAGGAAGAGGTCTCTTAGCACTCATTGTTTTAGTATAGCATAATGAGTGCCATTAGTCTAATTCCTTTTCAACAGCATTGAATTAACTGTTTCTATAAAATATTTGTTTTTAATTATTCGTAGTATAAGTGCATAAATCAAAATTCCTATAAGTGTTCCACCAAATAACTGTACATAAATACTAGAGGTTAACGATATATAAAAATAAAGAATTACAGCCATAACACTTGTTGCAAAAACAGCTTGAAATAAATTGAATAATATTTCTATTGTGAAGACAGCTTTTCGTAAATGTATAATTTGTATCAGTGTAACTGTTGATTCTGCAATGACCGTCCCTATAGCAGCTCCTGAGGCTCCGTATTTTGGGATTAATAACAGGTTGCAAATTATATTCAAGCTTGCTCCTGTGATATATGAGCAGAGAGAAATTTTTTCTTTATTTAAAGCGGGTAAAATTTGTGTTCCTGTGATGTTTGCAAGAGGAATGAAAAAAATTATGGGTGTGATTATCTGCATTGTAATAACAGCTGGTATATATTTATCACCACTAAACAGCAGTACAAGTGGCTTAGCAAATAAAAATAAACCTGTTGCCAAAGGAATGGATAAAAGCATAATAATACTGAAACTTTTTTGTGAAAGTTCTGTAAACTTCATGTTTTCTTTTTTTTTCAGATATTGTGATAATCTAGGTAATAGAACCCCTGTTAAGGCGTTTAAAAGGCTGACAATCATATGATTTAATTTTGTTGCGGCAGAATAGTAGCCAACTTGGCTATCGGTCGATAGAATGCCTACCATCGTAGTGTCAAGCGTTGTATAAACACTTGTTACAAATGACATCCCTGTGAAAACAATAATCGAACGCAAATGGTCGGAAGGATGGAAATCTGTTTTTAGCGAATAGCAGATATATTTTCTCGAATGGATAAAATTAAAGATTTTTGAGCCGACAGCTGAAATAATACCGAAAATTGCATAGGCAATGACGCTTGAATCCGAGCGAACAAAGGCAAAAAGAAATATTAAACTCAAAATTTGAAAGCAGAATGAACGTATTGTGACATAACGAAATTTTTCTAGCGCTGTGTATAACCAGTCTAAGCCGAGCGTAGTAAAAAGAATTTTTAAACTACAAATAATCAATAAACTGCGATATGGAAATAATTTGGGAACAAGCAATATTGTACAAATAAAAACCAAATATGAAATCAGTGTTGATAACCCGTTAATAAAAAGTATTTCTTTTACAAATTTTGAGAGGGCTTCTTTGTCGTCATGGCGTTTTGCGGCTTCTCGTACAGCATATCCTCCAACTCCGAGTCCTGCAATCATCAAAAAATAGGAAACAACAGAATTGGAAAAATTTACTTTTCCCATGGCTTCCGGACCTAAAATTCTACTCGCATACGGAAATGTAATAACAGGAAAAGCAATGTTCATAAATGCTTTCAAGACTGAGTAAAATGCATTCTTTTTTAGAGAACTTGTTGCCATAGTTTTCCTTAAAAATTATATTTTCCTGCTAGTGAAAATCGGTAACCGATTTGGCTATTCGAACCGTTTTTCAATTCACTTCCATAAAGCCATGAGGCCAAAAACATATACACATATTCTGCCTCAATTTTTAAACTTTTTGTAACAAAATGTGCCCATTGCAGTCCCCATGCATTATAAGTTCTATATTGTGCGTAATAATCTTTACTAGTTTTTGACGGATATGACGCATCTGTGCTCACGGCCATGTTGTATATGTAATTGTTGTCAGGACAGCTTCTGTGATAAAATCCCATTATGCTTCCTCGGGTATAATAAACTTTATATCCCAAAAACTGACTGTTGCCATGATAGCCGCTCCCGGCTCCGAGCAGCTGACCTTGATTTGTATATCCCTGCCAAATTTTACCGTGGCTATAGTATCCACTGTATTTCCATTGTAATTGAAAATCCTGAGACATTTCAAAGTTGTTCCATTCAAGAATCAGCTCACTCTTTAATGTTCCTGTGTGTTTCTGGATAAACTGAAAAATGGGGATATTCTGTTTTAATCCTACTGTATATACCGCCGTGTGAAAAGGGTTTGAAATAGAGTCAGATGTAAAATCATCTATTCCAATTTCTCCATATATCTCAAATCCTGCTGTCGGAAAACGCCAGTTTGCGAATAAAGATGCTTTTTGGTCTTCTCCATCACCGCTTATATCATTTGCATGAGAAGTCGTAAATAATCGCCCAAGATACTTGAGGTTTTCAAGTTTCCAGTTTGTAATGAATATTCTGTTTACCCCCACCGTCAGCCCCGGAATAAAGCCCGGAGAAAATGAAAGCGACAGAGCATTGAGCATACGGTATTTATTGTCTGGATTATTGTCAAAAATAGTCAGACTCTTCCAGTCTGCCTACCCAGATACGCCCCTCTATGTCGCCTATATGCCAGCCGAATTTTGGAAGGTAAATAGCTGTCTTTCGCAAGCCAAAATCAAATTTGGGATAGGATGCCGCATTGTTGCTGCCTAGCATAGGATTCAGCCATGCCGGTCCAAGCCATGGAGATTGGCTTCCAAAGCCAATCGTAAAATTATGCCATGTCCAGCGAAATTCAGTATCTCCCCAGTCAAATGTCCAAAAAGACGAGTCTCCGAATCGTTGAGGTAAATCAATGCCATTTTGAAAATAACTGTATTCGCTGTCATAGGCATGATTCGGCATAATATCAAACCCCAAATTCTGGCTGAAGCACACCTGCGGCTTAATCGTCACTTCAAATCCATAAGCCTCAAGCCTGGCTCCTCCCGTGAGGCTGCTGTTGTAGCCTTTTCCCTGCCAGAGGGCGCCGTCGTTCTGACCGTAGGGGGCGGCGGTGTTGAAGCTGTTATACCATTCCGGGCCGTAGGCCTTGAATCTGACGCTGTGGTCAAAGCCCCTTGTAAACCAGTTGCCGCCGCTGTTTTCTGACTGCCATAATGTTCGTTTTTTCCCAAGGTTATTCTTCTGCCAGACATGAGAGGGCATGGTCTTTTCCATAACCGGGTTTCCGTTTTCGTCTGTCAGGATTTTTCCGTCCGCATCATGCAGGGGGGCTTCCGTCTCAATAAAATTCCACTGATTGTCACTCAATGTACGATACCCAAGGGTAGGGCGCTCCGTTATCCCCGTCAGGGAGAGAAAATCGTAGTATTCTTCTTCGGTGGATTTGAGGGCTTCCTGACTGAAAAGAATTTGCGCGGAAAGAGAAAAAATTGAAAAAAAGAGCAGTGCTGAAACTGTGTTGTTCTTCATTTATTTTATTTTAACAGATTCTGAATCTTTTGTCATTCCTTGCTGAATAGTGATAAATCTTGCGGTTTTAAATTAGCTCTAAAAATTAAAATATTGCTTCCCGCTTAAATTTTCTATATACTTTAATTCATGCTTCTTTATCTTGCCTTCAAAAATATAATTTCAAGAAAAAGCTCTTTCGTAATAATTCTTTTCATTGCTTTTGCGGTCATGCTGCTTGTCGTCACTAACTCAATCTTTGACAGCACTGAAAAAGGCGTTGAAAAAACATTCGTCACAAGTTTCTCCGGTGATATTGTCATCCGTCCCAAATATAAAAAACCGCTGTCCCTTTTCGGTGACGAGACTCCCGTTACTGGAAAACTCACCGAACTGCCCCAGCTCATTCCTTACGATGACATCTTGGATTATCTTTCTGCACGGCCGGAAATCTCAGGCCTGGTTCCCCAGGTTTCGGGAATCTCTGTCCTTGAGACGGAGGACACAGAGGAAGAAAAATGCTATATGTTCGGTGTTCCCGCCCGAAAATATCTGGAGCTTATGACATCTATAAAAATCATTGAGGGAAAGCCCTGGGAAGACGGGGAGAAGGGGCTTATGCTCTCAAAAAAATATGCTGATAATATGCATGCAAAACTGGGGGACACCCTTCAATTTAAAATAAGCGAGGGCTTTTCTTCCAGAATCCGTGCAGTTCCTCTTGTCGCCATTTATGATTACTCTGTGGAAAATGCCATCCTTGACAGGATTGTCCTTACCAATCCTGAGACTGTCCGGGCAATAATGGATATGTCTGACCTCTCATCTTCTGATGCAATCGAGCTTTCAGAGGATGTGGAAGATATTCTTTCCGAGTCTGATTTGGATGACTTGTTCTCTTCTGCCGGGGATTTTGATGATGTCGTTCATACGGAAGAAAGCGGGCTTTCTCAGGAAGAGGCTCTTGAAACTCAGACTTCCTACACGGATTCCTCTTCATGGAACTATATAATTTGCCGGGCAGAAGATCCGAAAAAGGTTGCAAGGACAATCAGAAGCCTGAACAGATTCTTCAAAAACAATGACTGGCCTGTTGAAGCCGTCAACTGGCGCTCTTCTGCGGGAAGCACGGCCTTCTATCTCTATATCCTGCGCCTTATCCTCAATATCGGAATCATCATCATTCTTGGTGCGGGCTTTATCGTAGTCAACAACACTCTTGTAATCAATGTCCTGGACCGAATCAGGGAAATCGGCACAATGCGGGCCATCGGGGCAAACAAACGCTACATCACCAAGGAGTGCGCTTGTGAGACCTTGATTATGGCCTTCATCGCGGGAATCCTCGGCTGCCTTTTCGGAGCGATAGCCTCGCATTTTGTCTCTTCGGCTCATATTACATTTTCAAATGATTTTCTCATCCAGCTTTTTGGCGGAAAGGTTCTGAGCACGGCGGTCACATTCTCTAATCTCCTCGGAGCCTTTTCCCTGTCAATTTTTATCGGTCTCATAGCGTGGATTTATCCCCTGATAAACGCTCTTCGGGTAAATCCTGTTGAGGCCATGCAGGGGGTAAAATAATGTACCAGACAAAAATCGCTCTCCGCTCTCTTTTTTACCGGAAAACCCAATATATCTCACTTTTTTTGGTCTGCATGTTTGGCGTGGCCATTTCCCTTTCAGCGATTGCCGTCAGCACCGGAATGATCCGCTCCATGAATCAGAAGGCAAAGATTTACTACGGCGGTGATTTTGCCATGATGTGCGCCACTGATGACGGACTGGCAATTTTTGATTATGAGGATAGCCTTGAACTTATAAAATCTACGCTTCCCGAAGATGCTGTGGTCACGCCTCGCATGGATTTGCTGGCCAATGATGCGGCTTTCTATTTTGAGGGAGTACAGGCCTTGCAGCGGACGATAAAAGGAATAAATTTCAAAAACGAAAAAGACTTAATATCAAGTTTTTATTTCGTAGAAGGCGATTTCGATATTCCTGAGAATTCAAACGGACTTCTTATCTCCCTTCCTATAGCAAAAATGCTGAATGTTCATGTCGGAGATGAGATAACCTTTCAGATTAAAACATACAATAGTTTCCTGAATACAGTTCCAGTTGTCGTTAAGGGAATATTTCAGGATTCCAGTGTTTTCGGTACATACACTTCATACATGGATTTTAATTTCCTGAAAAAAGCCTACGACCGTCCTGAGAATTTCGCAAACCGTATCTGCGTGAATTTCCCGAATCGAAAAATAAATCAAAAACAACTTCATGACTTTTATGATTCGCTGAAGGATAAACTCAATATGTATGATTGGGTGGATGACAAGGATGTCTATATAGATGCCAGCGATTATTTTAAAACAGAAACCTGGGGCCTGATACCACTGAGCGCAAACCTCAATGATGTGGAAATCATGGAGCTGGCTATGGATGCGGTCATCTCGTTTATCATCGTCATCCTCACGGTAATCATCGTTGCCGGTATCGGAAGCACTTACCGTGTCCTCATAATGAAGCGAATCACGGAAATCGGCATCTACATGGCTGTTGGCATGAAAAAACGCTCGATTATCGCCACCTTGCTATTCGAGTCCTTTCTCCTGCTCTTTGCCGGCTGTCTCTTTGGTCTCGTACTGACCGGCTTTTTCTGCTCCCTAATCTCAATCTTTGATTTTTCTTTTATTCCGTCTTTTGATATGTTCCTTGAAAAGGGTAACCTTTCCCCGCACATGGATGTTATTAAAAGTGTGGCGGTCATTGCGTCGGTCATTATCGTCACGCTGCTTGCGGTTTTATACTCAACCGTCAAGTCAATTAAAATCATGCCGGTTCAGGCTCTCGCTGTTACTGAATAGTTTTAAAAGGTGGGAGTCTCTGAAAGGAGTAGACTATGAAATTAAATATTGGCCTTAAAAAAATTCTTTTTTCTTTTTCCGCGCTCGCCTGTCTTTCTTTTTCTGCTCATGCTGTCTCTAAAAGCGAGGCAGCCGAACTCTTGCAGAAAACTGAAGACTCAACCTCATTTTATGGCACGGATTTTACCGCGTACTATGAAGTCACTCAGGAAAAGCCGGGGGAAGGCAGGAGCCAGACATTTGCCACAATCTATCGCCGTGATGATGAGTCAAAGTGGACTATCCTTATTACGGCCCCCTACAAAGACAGGGGCAAGGGCTATCTCCAGACAGAAAACAGTATCTGGTTCTTTGACCCTGCTGACAAACGTTTTACATTCACCAGCTCAAAGGATAAATTCCAGGGAACTAATGCAAATACATCGGACTTTGCTCCCCAGCATTATGTCCGTGATTACGAGATAGAAAAGACAGAAGAGGTTAAGCTTGGCTCATATGAATGCCTTTTGTTTACTTTAAAAGCAAAGACAAAAAATGTTGATTATCCCATGATTAAGCTCTGGGTCACAAAAAATGACGGTCTTACCCGCAAAAAAGAAGATTATTCTTTGTCCGGGCAAAAGCTCCGCACAACCGCAATTCCTTCATATCAAAAGGTCAACGGTAACGGCAAAATCTATCAGATTCCTGTCAATATGGTGATTCAGGATAATCTGAAAGGCAGGAAGATAAACGGAAAAATGAGTTATGAGAGAACGAACATCTCGATTTCAAATGCCGTGCTTGCAAAACAAGACGATGCAGTTTACACTAAGCCATATCTCGAACTAATGAGCGGCAAATAAAATTGTGTAAGCATAAAAAGTTTCTAATTTCCTTCTTTTTCTTTTTCAGTCTCTGTCCGTCTTTCTTTTCTCAGGAAAGCGAAGGCGGGCAGGATGCAAGTCGTATCAGCGATTCAGAGCTTGCAGACGATGACTTTGATTCTTTTTTTGAAAATGCTGAGGATACTGATGAGGCAATAGTCACCGAAGATGTACAGTCCGGTACGAATTATGATGTAAAAATCGGTTCCCTGAAAATCCCTATTGAGGTTTCAGGTCAGCTGAACACTGAGCTGGGTGTCGCCTATCTGCATGATGACGGAGCCAATGACGGAACTTTTTATTTTGATTTTAAAAACTACATTCACTTTGTGACCCGTCCTGACAAATATCTTGCCCTTCGGGGAACATTGAAAACGACAATGCCCAAGGACAGTTCCGATACTGAAAAAGAGCAGAGTAGTCATCTTCTTTACATTTATGAGATGTACTTTGATTACCTTGCTTTCGACAGGATTTATATTACCGCCGGCAAAAAAAAATCCGTATGGGGCAATATCCGTCTTTTCTCCGATTATTATGACACCACAGAAAATATCAGCAATACGGATAATGAGACTGTTTCTGATACAACGACAGATAATGTGAATGATGCCCAGTACACGAATATCCTGTATGACTCAAGGAATTATATTTCGGGTATCATAAAAGTTCCTTTTGGAAACCATACGGTTACGGCTCTCGCCATGTACAACGACGAGACCAACATTACTTCCACCCGAACAGAGAATATGTCTATTGCGGGCAGCGCCGAATTCGTTTTTCTCGGGACATCCCTCAATATTTTCGGCCGCCGCTTTAAGCTCAAGGAAACTGAGGAAACAAGGACTGACACCACACAGCTTCCGATTGTCGGCATGGAGCTCAAAAGAAGCATCCTCAATTTCGATGTTTACGGCCAGACACTCATCCGTATCCAGGACGGCTGGAAAACATGGGATTTCTTCAAGTCTGGATTTGAGGACAAATCAGCCTTTAACAGGGTTATATCAACAATTGGCATGTACCGGCTCTGGTCAGATAATGCTCCATATTTCGGCTTTAACGCGGAATTCCAGAATATTTACCGTCCGGAACCCAGTGGAAGCGAGCATTATTTCGTGAACCGTTTCGCCCTGCAGGTGGGAATGGCGAAAATCGGCCCTGACAAGAACATAAAGCCTGTTTTCCAGTGGAATCACAACATCACGGACAAATCAGGTTTCATAAAGACCGGCGTGATTTTCGGCAGGGTAATGCCTCACTGTGACTGGCGTGTCGGAATGAAGTATGAGTACGGAAAAATGACCTCAGAGTCCAGCTCAAAATATACGAAACTTACGATCGGAACTTATCTTTCAATTGATTTGGACTACTAGGCTTCCTGAATCTGACCGTCACGAATCTTGATTACATGGTCAGACAAGGCGACGATTTTAGGGTCGTGGGTAGAAAAGACGAAAGTTGTCTTTAATTCCTGATTGAGCTTTTTCATGAGCTCCAGGATTTGGTCGCCGTTCTTTGAGTCGAGGTTTGCAGTCGGCTCATCGGCAAGGATAATCGGAGCCTTTGTTACCAGCGCGCGGGCAATGGCAACGCGCTGCCTCTGACCGCCGCTCAATTCAGACGGCTTGTGATTCTTCCAGTCTGAAAGTCCCACCGTTTCAAGCAGGAAAGCCACCCAGTCCTTTTTTTCGGCCGCCGAAAGCGTGTCATTTGCCACTGATTTTCCCAAAGAGAGAGGAAATTCGATGTTTTCCCAAACATTAAGAACCGGAATGAGGTTGAAAGTCTGAAAGATGAACCCCAGGTGGGCACGGCGAAGCTCAGTGAGCTTTGAGTCGATTTTGAAAGGAACTTTTTTTGATTTTTCAAGGTCGATGCCTTTATAGACATCAGTTCCCTCAAGGATAATTGAACCGGAATTTGGTAAGTCAATGAGGCCTATCATATTTAGAAGGGTGGATTTCCCTGAGCCTGAAGGACCTGAGAGGGCGGCGAATTCACCTTCTTCGATTTTAAATGAGGCCTTGTCAACAGCTTTGACCTGTACTTTTTCCATCTGATAGATTTTGCTTACATTCTTTAGTTCAATTACTGCCATTCTTTTATTATATCCTATTTTTATTTCTGACACAATTGCAAAATCAGAACTGATATTTTACGCTCCACATGAAGTGGAAATTGTTAGTCCAGTTGTATTCCCGGCGGTAATTCCAGCCCTTTACGGTTTTGTATGTTACGCCCGGATTATACTGGGGGTTAATTATCTTGTTGTAAGTGAAGCCCAGCCGGATTGAAAGATTGGGCAGGACATACCACAATTCCTCAAATCCTATGTTGAAATTCGCCTTGAAGGCCGTGAAGTTCTCACTTCCAAGCTCACTGGTCTTTTCTGAGTCAGCGTCCACACACTGGGAGTAAAGGTAATTGTTGTCGGGATTGTTTCTCTGGATGAAAATCTTTTCGTATCCGTGGGGACTGTAGACCGTAAGGCTCAAAAGCTGGCTGTTTCCGCCGTAACCGTAACAGCTTCCCAGCCACTGACCGCCGTTGGTGTAGCCCTGTGTAATCTGTCCGTGTGTTCCGAAATTGTAGGCGCTGCCGGACCACATCTGATAATCCTGTGAGGCTTCCGAATTGTTCCATTCAAACTGAAGGACGGCGCGGATTTTTTTTGCTTCCCAGATATCAAGGGATTTTTTCAGGCCCCAGGTATATGAGACGGCATGGAAGGGGTAGCGCTCGTATTCATAGAGCTTAAATCCTTCGGCGGTAAAGTCGTCAAAGGTCAGCTCGCCGTAAACTTCAAAACCGACTTTCTCGAAAATCCAGTCAGCGGTAAGGGAGGCTTTCATGTCCTCGCCCGAGCTTTTTGCGTTGGCTTTTATTGTGTTCAGGTACCAGCCCGGCCATGCGTATCTCCAGAATGACTCTCCCCATTTGTTTACCGTGATTTTTGTGACTCCCAGTGTGAGTCCTTTCAGGAAAGACGGAGCGTATGAGAAAGTAAATCCTGAAATCTGATTGTTGTCGTTTGTGTCATCATTGTCAAAATAATCTGACTCAGTGAGTTTTCCAACCCAGAAACGGGTCTCCACATCACCGATATACCAGCCGAAATAGGGGATGCGGATTTCTGTGCGCCTTAAACCGATGTCGAATTTCGGATAGCTGGGAGCATTGTTCGAGGAAAGCATAGGAGAATAAAAGGCAGGGCCGCTCCAGACAGCCTGAGTTCCGAATCCAAGGGTAAATGTCCGCCATGACCAGCGCAGTTCCGTGTCTCCCCAGTCAAATTTCCAGAAAGAATCTTCGCCGTACCGCTGAACCATGTCAACTCGGGTCCACCAGTAACCGTAGTCGGCGGCCTTTCCCTGAAAAAGGGAACTTTGCATTGAAGAGGAAGTCATGTAATCATAAGCTTTGTTCTGGGAAAAGGAAATCTGGGGCTTTACCGTAAGCTCAAAGCCAAAACCTTCGACCCTGGTGCCGCCGGTAAAGGCTGTATTGTAGCCCACACCCTGCCAGAGACCTCCGTCGTTTCCTCCGTAAGGCATGTCGGTGTTGTAGCTTGAGTACCATTCAGGACCGAAAATCTTATAGGATATGGCATTATCGATTCCGAGAACAAAAAAATCGTGCAGCCAGGGGAAGAATCCCTCTTTTGAATAGGGGCTCTGACTTTCAGAATCAAAATGAGAGCGGTCTGTATTTCCCCGCCATAATTCCCGTTTTTTGCCGAGATTGTTCTTTGCCCAGACATCACGCCAGTCGTCCTTCGGCTCCCATCGCTCATCACTCAGAGTACGGTAATTGAGATAATTCCGTCTGGTTATGCCATTTAAAGAGAGAAAATCGTAATATCGTTCTTCCACAGAATCAAGGGCTTCCTGTGAATAAAGGAATGTGCATAGTGAAGAGAAAATAAGAAAGAAGAGGTGTAAAAACTTTTTCATAACAACAGATGATAGCATAAAATTTTATTTAGTTGTATACTTCCAGCAGGAGTTTTTATGAAAGGAATCATACTGGCAGGCGGAAGCGGAACCCGCCTTTATCCGATTACAAAAGCAGTTTCTAAGCAGATTCTTCCGCTCTATGACAAGCCCATGGTTTATTATCCTTTGAGTTGTCTTATGCTCGCTGGAATCCGTGAGGTGCTGATTATCTCAACTCCCCGTGACATTTCCCTTTTTAAGGAACTTTTTGGCGACGGAAGCTGGCTGGGCATGAAATTTGAATACGCAGTTCAGGAAAAGCCCAGGGGACTGGCAGACGCCTTTATCGTAGGCAAGAATTTTATCGGAAACGATGATGTTGCCCTAGTTCTGGGTGACAATATTTTCTACGGTCAGAGTTTCACCAAAACCCTCAAAAATGCCAGGGCAAAAATCGAGTCAAAGGCAAGTGAAGCCGTGATTTTCGGTTACATGGTAAAAGACCCCACGGCTTACGGCGTGGTTGAATTCGACAAAAATGGCAAGGTTCTTGGAATTGAGGAAAAGCCGAAGGAACCAAAGTCAAATTATGCCGTTCCAGGTCTCTACTTTTACAATAATGAAGTCGTCAAAATCGCAGGCGAGGTAAAGCCCTCAGCCCGTGGTGAAATTGAAATCACAGCAGTGAACAACGCCTACCTTGAGCGAGCCTCTCTTTCTGTGGAGCTTTTGGGCCGCGGTATGGCCTGGCTTGACACGGGAACTTATGATGGTCTTCTTGAGGCAAGCAATTTTATCGCCACCATTCAAAAACGGCAGGGCATGTATGTCTCTTGTATCGAAGAAATCGCCTTTGCAAACGGATGGCTTTCAAAAGAGTCTCTTCTGGAACTTGCAGCCGACTATAAAACCGACTACGGCGCATATTTGAAATACATCGCGGAGAAATAAATCCACAGATTAACACAGATATGCACTGATTTTATACCCTAATCTGTGAAAATCTGTGTCTATCTGTGGACAGAATTGTTTGGGGTAATTTATGTTTGAGTTTAAGAAATGTCTGGCAGCGGACGGAAAAATCTTTGAGGGCATGTATGAGATTCAGCCTAAAGTCTTCGGAGATGCCCGGGGATATTTTTTTGAGGTTTATTCTGAGAAGGATTTTTTTGAGGCCGGCTTAAAGATGAAGTTCGTGCAGGATAATCAGTCTTCTTCTTCAAAGGGCGTGCTTCGAGGCCTTCATTTCCAGACCCGTCATCCTCAGGGAAAACTCGTGCGGGCTGTGAGCGGCCGTGTTTATGATGTGGCGGTAGACTTACGGAAAGATTCAGATACTTTCGGAAAATATTACGGAGTCATTCTCGACAGCGAAAAGCAGAATCAGTTTTACATTCCTGAGGGATTCGCCCACGGCTTTTATGTCCTCTCAGAGTCAGCGGTCTTCGCCTACAAATGCACGGACTTTTACGACCCGAAAGGCGAGGGCGGCCTAATGTGGAATGACGGAACAATCGGAATCGACTGGAAGTCTGTCGCTCCTGAGATTGAGCCCCTCCTTTCAGAAAAAGACGGCAGGCACCCGGCATTCGACCCTCAGGGAAAATATTTTGATTTAAAGGGAAAGTGGATTTGCAATAATTAGAAATTGACGCAGATGCACGCAGATAAACACAGATTAATTTTTATATCCGCGTTCATCGGCGTTAATCTGCGTCAAAAAAAATGGAGAAGAATATGTCTAGAAAATTAAAAAATATACTTGTAACTGGCGGGGCTGGCTTTATCGGCTCTAATTTTATTAACTATCTCTTCGGGCAGAGCGCGACGGGAAGCCCTGAATTCATGGACTCGGGCTTTAAGGGCAAAATCGTCAATGTGGACTGCCTTACTTATGCCGGAAACCTTGAGAATCTTTCCATGGTCGAAGAAAAGTTCGGCAAAGGCTCTTCAGACCAGCGTTATTTCTTTGAGAA
>JAFUHS010000150.1 GCA_017468745.1 Treponema sp.
ATGTAGCTGGTGCCTGAATCCATCTTGCTGTTTAAGAGTGAGCGCAAAAAGAGAATGAGGTAAAGACCTGGAATCAGCATAAAAAACTCAGAGAAGCGCATGATGGCCCAGTCGGTTTTTCCTCCGTAGTAGCCGGCGCATCCCCCAAGAAGAATCGCCAGAATCAGGGAAATGGCGCTGGCAACAAAGCCGATTGTAAGGGAAATTCGGCTTCCGTAGACCATGCGGGAAAAAAGGTCGCGGCCAAGATTGTCCGCCCCGAAGAGAAAGACCGGATAGACTTCGCCGGTTTTTGGGTCAGGAAGAGTGCCGAAAAGGTGGCGGCTTAGCGGAATAAGACCGAAGAGGCGGTATTCCTCGCCCTTTACGAAAAAGCGGATTTTATGGTGGAACTCGCTCCCCTTCACTTTCGCGTAACGCCATGTAATGGGATTCAAAACCCGGTATTCACGGGCGACCAGCCCCTTTGCACTAATCTCAACATTCGCCGGATGGAAAGTGCCTTCCTCAAAAGAGCGGGTGGGCGTATAGGGGGCTACAAAAGGAGCGAAAATCATAAAAAGATAGAGGACGGCAAGGACTGCAACCGAAATAATTGCAAGCGGTCGGTTTTTTAGATAATTAAAAAGCCGTGACATCAGCATACTCCGTGTGTCATATATTCAGAAGGATTATATCACACTAAGCAAAAAAAAACACGGGTTGCAGTCCATTATTTCCGCAGTTACTTCCACTGGATTGGCGGCGGATAGAGCTGCAATGTGCCGTCTATAATGTTATAAGTGCCGAAAGACTTCCTTATGTTTATCAGTTTGAGGACGCTCAGCTCAAAGTAAGGCTCGAAGCCCACTTTCAAGTCCAGGTTTGCAGATTCAATTGAAGGCGGGAGAAGCTTGTTCTTCATTTTAAATGAAGTGATTATAGGAGCGGAAGCCCTGACACTCAGAGCCGACCAGCCCAGACCAATGCTCGGTTGCACTTTGACCCATGGCCCCCAAATAATGTAGGGATCGTCCGTCGTATCTTCAAATCCGAAGTAAGCTGCAGTCTCACAGATTTTGTTCGTACTGCCAAAGGGGGAGAAATATGGCCAGGGAACCCTGAAAATCCACCAGCCCTTCCATTCTATGCCGTATGTGGCTCCGAAAGAAGCTTCGCCTCCATAAAGACCGACAAAGCACAAATGAGGGTTTATGTTTGTGCCGAAGTTAAAGCCGATGGAAACAGCACAGCCGTAGACAATCGGAACAGGTCCAATCTGCATTTGGGTGTCCTTGATACCAAGGTTTATGCCGGATGTAAGGTAGTTTATAACATTATTGATAATCTGCTCGCCACTTGCGTCAAGGCTCACATAGACAGCAGCACCCAAATCAACCTGAGCCTTGCTGCTTGTAATAGACACGCCGCCCTTTACACCGCCGGAAAGGGTAAGCCCCAAATCTTTCTGAAGAAAAATGGTTTTTTGTTTCTTATCTGCACCCTCATAGGTGATTTTTGTAATGCTGAACGAAGAGAATTCATTCCATTTTTTGTTAATCGCATCACGCTTTGACTTGAAGTCGCTGTAGCTGGAAGAAATGACCCGACTGGAGTCGCTGTAATCATCATAATAGACAGAACGATTGGAGGCTGTAAAATCCCCGTCTACGGCATTTCCGACGCTTACAAAGGCAAAGGGATAGACATTTGAAATATCAGGCGATTTTATGTCCGCCTTAGGAGACTGGCTGTAATAACTGTCGACAAAACGGCGGGCAAGTTTCTGCCCGGAAAGAACATAAGATGTGTCTTGAACCATCTCATCGTATTTTTCTTTCAAGCCGTTCGCATAGGCGATTGCCTTTACACATTTCTCGTCAGTCAGCACACTGTTAAGCAAATCAATGACATTTTCCGCAACAGAAGGAAGGCTTTTGCTTCCATACAGTTCCTCGATGGCAGTTTTTACATCATCATCGGCAGTAAGAGCGTCCAGCAAATCCTTGGGACCGTTTGTCTTGTCAGGGAACTGGGACAATATATATGAGTACGCATAAGAATAGCTTTCAAATTCAATGGCGTTAGTCCCAGAGAGGCCAGTGACGGTATAGCAGTTGGTGTTGACTGTCGCTTTGCAACCGTTGTCTACCGTCAGGTCTTCAGCCTCAGGGTTTTCCGAGGAAATAAGAGTTCCCGAGACCTGGCTTTCGTCCAAGTCAGAGCTGAAAGAGGGTAAATCCGCATCGATTCCTACGATAAAGTCTCCGAAAGCCGCATCGCTGTCCAGGGTGACTGAGGAGGCATTTGTACCCGAAGTCATCTTTTTCAAAAATATGAATCTGCCATCAGAGTTAACGCCGTAAAAGCCTTCGGGGGGCGCACTCAGCGCATACTGGTTTTCACTTCCGGCGGCACGGTAGCCGGCGTTTTTTTCAGCTTCGGTAAAAGTAATGTACATTGCGGTATGCCCTTCTTCTTCGCTGCAAAGGAATGTGAGCCAGCGCGCTCTTTCATAGCCGGTGCGTTTTATCGGCGGAAGGTCATACTGCAAGTCATTCTGGTCGTCGTCGTTAAGGTCGCAGGCTTCTCCCGTGGCAAGGGTATATGATAAAGTTCTGCAGGAAGAGCCGTCCGACGAGAAAATAGTGGCGGAGAAGGAAATTTTCTCATCGCTCACCGAACTGATGTCCAAAAATCCGTAGCGTGCCCTGCCGGCAACATCATCGCTGACAGCCTTTACCGCCCTACTGGTCGTGGCAGATCCCTGAGAAAAAGACATACTGTCGTTTGAGTCTACATCAATCACAATTTTATCTTCTGTGTCATAATCGACCCCCTCTATAAGCGTGACCGTCTCATAGCTTTTTGTGAGGAAGCCAAGCCGGATACCAAGTTTCGTTCCCGATTCAAGCTGATTGTTAGCTCCGCCTGGATTGTAAATCACCGAACCGCCGATATAGCCACGGTTTCTGGTTACATAATTGTATGAAAGGGCAGAATCACCAGCTGCTTCAACGATGTCATCGTCATTAGTGCATGCGACACTGGAAATGACAAGAGGCAAGGCAAAAGTCATGGCTAAAAATCGCAAAATTCTCTTCATGTTAATCTCCTCGAAACAGCTCGGATGAAAGAAAAAAAATTGACTTAGGCCGACTATTCCTTTTTTTAAAAATTATCAATCAACTTCTAAAATAAATCAAGAAAAAATCCTGTAAAATATTGAAACAAGTGCTATACTAAGCTATGAGTTTTTTTTCCCTTTTCGCAGGATTCATGCTCATCCTCTTCGTCTCATGCGCGGACGATGATTCCGCATCAAGCTCAAGTCCGGCCGCTGAATCATCTTCCCGCACCATCGTGGCTTTCTATTCCCCAAATGGTATCGGCGACCTTTCATACGGGGATGCCATAAGCCTTGCCCTTCACAAAATAGCCCTTGCCCACGACTTCAATCTCATTGAAAACTGCCCCGAAAACTGGGAGTATGCGGACATATATGCCGACATAAACTTCACCACAATACCGGCGGAGAAGCGTCTCTATATTTTTTGCGACACAGGCTACAGGTCAATCCTTGAGAAATACCGCGCACAAATAGAAACGAACGGCAAGGACGTGCTCATGTTTGACTCGCGGAATGTAAATCTGGGGCAAAACATCCACACGGTATGCCTTCCCCTTTACGGCATAGCCTATGAGGCTGGAGTTCTGGCCCGTGAACTGGTGGATGGGAACGATATGATTGACATCATTATCGGGGACGGGAAAAATTCCCTTTTGAAAGATGCGACCATAGCCTTCATGGAGGGTCTGGGAGAGCGCAATGGCCGCACGGAAATCCTGACTCTAAACGAGCTTTCAGAAATGTCAGAAACAGACGGCTACAATATGAGCTCTGTCCTGTACTGGAACTACACGACACAAATCACAGAAAAAAGAAAAAACGGCACAGGCGTGGCTTCCCTCATCCTGCCACTGTGCGGGGGCAGCATACACGGCATTTTCCGGTGGAATAGGGATTACGGGGATGAGTCATCCTACACCATTGGCATGGACACTGACATGTCTGCCTACACAAAGCGGGTTCCCTATTCCCTTGTCAAAAATTTTACCCCTGCGTTTGAACTGTGCCTTGGGCAGTGGATAAAAGGCGAACTTCCACAACACCAGACACTGGGGCTAAAAGACGGTTTTACGGAGCTTGTCCTTAGCCCGGCCTTCAAAGACAGGCTGGAAGAAAAGCTTTCTGAAATTCACCATGAAGCAATCGAAAAGGAAGAAAACTATGAAGCGGACAAATAACTTCACGCTGTTTTTGATTCTCTGTCTGATGACTATCTCATTTTCCTGCGGAAGTGACGATGAAAGCAGGGAAAACGACGATACGACCCGCATAAAACTTGCCATGGTGCTTCCACTGTCCTCGCCTCAAAAAAAGGAAAGATACAAGCGGATTACAGACTGGTTCAGGGAAAACCTGGATAATTCCCAAAGCGAAAAAAAAATTGACATCGATTTTGAATGGTACGATGAAGAGACAATTGACACCGAAACAAAAGCGAGAGAACTGGCGGCCAGGGATGATGTTTTCGCCATTATCGGTCCAATGAGTCCTGAAAGCACGGAAATTTTTGCCTCAATCTGCCAGACAAAGCGAAAGCCCCTCATCTCTCCCGCATCTTCTTCGGAAATGATTTTACGCAATTATTCTGTCTCTGCAGCAAGTGCCGTAAAAAAGCCTTTTCTTTGGGTTCTGTCGGAATGTGACATATCTCAGACACAGGCTTTACTTTCAAAAATCGTCACTATTGACTCACCTGCTGTGGAAGACGGTCTTTCAGAAAAAGCAGGTGTCGCCCTGATTGCTTCCGGAGACCTGTACGGATTGACCTTCACCCAGTGGGTTCCCTTTCAAATTTCAAACATGGCAGACAAAATCAAGCTGGTCAAAAATCTGCGCTACATCTCCGGGGATACTCAGCCCAGGGATCAGGAATTAAGTGAGATTCCCATAAAGGACAGGGAAGAGGCCGTAAAAGAGCTTTTGGAAAGCGGGGCAGAATACGCCGTTTGCGCCATGTCTGACACCGCCGATGTAATCTACCTGCTCGAAGAGTCTTATTCCATGAAACAAAAAGGAATGTCCATTCCAAGGCTGTTCTTTAACGACGCAGCCCTCTCCCCCGAAGTGCTTGGCGCAAGAGGAGCGGAGGGAATAGAAGGTGTGGTCAAATATGCGGATCCCACCACAGGCTTTCTGACCTCATATCAGGCCCG
>JAFUHS010000151.1 GCA_017468745.1 Treponema sp.
GCTTTTTTGAATCCGGCTGTTTAAATCTTTTATTTCATCAGGCAAAAAAAGACCTAGATGCCGGCTTTCCAAGGCTATTTCTGAATCTTTAGGCAGAAAGCCTATGACTTTGACTCCGTAGCTGGCAGATTCTTCTTCAATAAGAGTTTTTAGGAGCTGGAAAGAGCCTTTTGTGACCTTGTTTAGGAAAATTCCTTTGATAAGATTCTCGCCATTCTTATGCTGAAGCCTGTCGTAGTCCAAAAATCCTTTTACCAGAGGCACAATCGAACGGCTCATTCCCGAAGCGTCAATACAAAGCAAAATCGGCGTATCCGTGATTCGGGCGATGTCGTAGCTTGAGGCTTTGAGCGATTTTCCTGCAAGTCCGTCAAAAAGCCCCATCACACCCTCGATGACGGCAAAATCTGCCGGCTTTTTTTCATTCTGGCTTTGAGAAAAAATCTTTTCGGCAAAAATTCCGCGTACTTCTTCTTCGTCAACAAAAAAACTGTCCAGATTGGTGCTGGGAACGCCCAGAACTTGCTCGTGGAACAAGGGATCGATAAAATCAGGGCCGCACTTAAAGGAGACTGGTGACTTTCCGCGATTCTGTAAAAGACGGAGCAAGGCACAAGTGAGGGTGGTCTTTCCGCTGCCACTGGCCGGGGCGGCAATCATGAGGCGGGGAATCATAGCTGTTTCTCCGTTATAAAATCAGTATAGTTTTCTTTTGTTATGACCATAAAGGGAATTTCAGGATAGTTGTTTGAAAAAGTAAGAGGACATTTCACATGAGCCTTATTCGGATTATACTTGAACTCAAATGCTGAAAACGCACCGTCTCTTTCTTCGATAAAATCAACTTCCTGTTTTTGCGTTGTCCGCCAAAAGTAATACTTTGCAGGCCTGTTATGGAAAGAATTGTTCTTTACCCGCTCGCTTATCAAAAAGTTTTCCCAAAGGCTTCCGATGTCACTTCTTAGATTGCATGGCGAGAAATTAGAAATCACCGCATTCCTCACACCGTTGTCATAAAAATAAATCTTAATGCTTTTTTTCAATTCGTTGCGCACATTACGGCTGTAAGAATGAAGGTGAAAAACAATGTATGCTTTTTCAAGCAAATCAACATATCGTTGCACTGTAAGACTGTCTATGCCCAAGAGATTTCCAAGCTCGTTAAAGGAAACTTCACTTCCTGTCTGCAAGGCCAGAGCCTGAACAAGTTTTTCGATTATCACAGGTTTCCTTATGTCCTGAAATTCAAACACATCTTTATACAGATAACTTGAAACGATGTTTGAAAGGATTTCTTTCTCTCCACCAGGATTATTGACCACATCAGGATAAAAGCCATAAACAAGCCGTGTCTCCAGCATTTTTATTTCTTCCAACATAGAGGTATTCTGAACAAGCTCGTTTGTAGAAAAAGGAAAAAGATTGTATTCAAATTTCCGTCCGGTCAAAGGCTCGTTTATTGTGTTGGATAAATCAAGAGAAGAAGAACCGGTAACAGCGAACTGAACTTCGGGAAAATTGTCGTGGAGAATTTTAAGAGCAAGCCCGATATCCTGTACCCGCTGGGCTTCATCAATAACAACGAATTTTGAATTTCCCACAAGAGACTTAAAACGGGATGAAGAGCCTTGTGAAAGAAGAGCACGAACTTCAACTTCATCGCAATTCCAATATTGAACGGAATTTTCAGAAGAACTTTCGGAAAGCATTTTTTTTAAGAGGGTGGTCTTCCCGACCTGCCTGGGGCCAATGAGAACTATAATCTTTCCTTTGCCAAATTTTGATGCGATTACATCTTTTAAATCACGCAGAATATCTATCATCAAGAAATATTATAACAATTTCCGAATATAATCAAGAAAAGTTATAATAATTTTCGATTAGCTGGTTAAAATCGGCAAATTCGCATTTTTTTACTCACTCCCCGCTTCCTGAAAAACTTACAATCCACACGGGATTTTGTGCTTTCATCAAGTGAAAATTTCCAGCTTTTTCAGCCCGGCTTACGGAAATCTGCTTGATTTCAAGATTCTCAATATGGATTTTGCCACAGTCCGCTTCAATAAAAGAGCCTTCTTCAAGGTTTTTCAAGCAATTCTGCATCTCGGTGAGGTTTTCAAGGCTCACGAAATTGGCAACGATTCGCACGGAAGGATTTTTTTTGAAGGCAAATTGAATTATTTCGGCGAGATTCCCGCGGCTTCCCCCGATGAAAACATGGCTTGGCGGGGGCAATTCCGCGTTTTTAAGGCAGTCAGGCGCGCTCCCCTGCAGGA
>JAFUHS010000152.1 GCA_017468745.1 Treponema sp.
CTTCCAGAAATTGCTTCCGGATGGCGTAGTTTACGGCCTCGTTGATGGACTCGGGCGGCTCCATGCCCTTTCTCTGGTTCTCCCTTACCCTGGCAACGAACTCCGTATAATAATACAACGACTCGCACTTTTTTTGAAGAGTCTCGTTGGCCCCGCGGTTAATGTTTATCACCGTTGCCGTCCACTCGAATTCGCCGGGCTCGCAGGGAATCTCGAAGGCCTCTGACAGCCTGAGTTTTGAGATGTCGGGAAGGCTCCTCTCGCCGTTATAGAATACGATGAAACGGGGCGAGGGGATTTTGATGAGCGAGCCGCCATAGATGTTCTTCTTCCGCCGCTTGACCTCGTTCTGGTAGAGCTGGCCGAAATACATGAGGCCGCGCAGGGGCATGTTGGGGTTGACGGTGCTCTGGTGCTCGAAGAGGTTCATCTGGCAGTCAAGGAGGAAGGAAAGGTCGTTTTTCATGGTCAGATAGATTACATTCTCGATGGTCGTAATCCTCAGACCGCTGATGTCGGTGTAGTCTCGGCCGCTGACGGCATTGTAGAGGGAGAGCAACCATCTCCGGCTCCGCTCGTCGTTCCCGCTGTAAATCAGGCGGAAGAGGCTGTCCTTGTAGCTTTTGCTGGTGGCACTTCCAGCCCGCCCGCCCATCTCAAGGTGAGTCACGGGATTGTTTTGCGTAAGATTTTCGTTGGGCATAAAATCTCCTGTTTGGGAAAAGATATTTATGCCTATATATAGCGAAAGAAAATCAATTTTCGGCAATGATTTTGGGGAAAATTCTTTCTTTTTTTGCTATACTTTTTCTAAATGAGACGCTTTTTTCTTTGTGCGATGATTTTTTGACGAGCTTTTTGCGAAAATGTGGGGAAAGTCTTACAAGGAAAACTGCACGATTCCACGCAGTGAACTTCGTTACCTTCGAGTCCTTCACAAAACGCTGGATGGAGCAACAAATGAAGGCGAACTTGTCTGCAATGCAAAAATCGCAGCCACTCTCCTTGAGATTTTCAAAAAACTCTCTGTGGTGGGCTATCCAATCGAAAAAATCCGCCTGATTGACGACTACGACGCCGACGATGAAAAATCCATGAGCGACAAGAATTCTTCCTGCTTTAATTTCCGCTTTATCTCACACACCACCACGGTTTCAAAGCATGGTGAAGGACTGGCAGTGGACATAAACCCCCGCTACAATCCATATTACAAAACCGTCAATGGAAAGCCAAATGCTGAGCCTTTCAATGGAGCTGCTTACCTTGACCGCACGAAGGATTTTCCCTACAAAATCGACCGCAATGACCTGTCTTACAAGCTTTTTACGGAAGCCGGCTTTGAGTGGGGCGGCGACTGGCAGGGAGTAAAAGACTGGCAGCATTTTGAAATGAGCAAGTAGCGGGTGTTGCGGGCGGCGATTGAGCCCGCAGAGAGGGGTACGACGCAACGAAGTGCGGCGTAGGGGAGAGACTTCTCCCCTTGAACATTTTTTTGTATTTCTATAATATGAATATCGAAAATGACATTTTTTAAGATTTTGTCATAATGAAAAGATTATCGGGACAGGCCCGATAATGACGGTGGAGGAAAACATGTCTAAGAAGTATGCATTTTTGTTCCCGGGACAGGGCGCACAGGCTCAGGGAATGATTAAAGATGTTTGTGAGGCTTTCCCTGAGGCCCACAAGGTCATTGATGAGATTTCAAAAGTAACTGGAAAAGATATTCCAAAACTGCTCTGGGAAACTGAGCAGACAGAGTTAAATAGAAGCGACAACAGCCAGCTTGCAATCACTGCGGCAAGCCTTGCCGTTATGGCTGCCTTGAAGTCAAAGGGAATCGAGCCGAGTGCCGCAATGGGCTTTTCTCTGGGCGAGTTCCCGGCTCTTTATGCCGCAGGAATCCTTTCTTTTGAGGATGTAATCAAGGTTGTCTGCCAGCGCGGTTCAATCATGCAGAAAGTCTGCGAGCAGATTGCTGAGGAAAACGCGGGAAATGCTCCTGGAATGAGCGCGATTCTCGGTCTTCCGCCAGAAAAGGTTGAGGAAATCGCCAATGGAATCGAAGGCGCTTATGCCGCAAACCTCAACAGCGTAAAACAGACCGTAATTTCAGGCACTGCCGACGGTCTTACAAAGGCAGAGGAAGCCGCAAAAGCCGCAGGGGCTCGCCGAACGGTCCGCCTGGCTGTTGCAGGTCCTTTCCACAGCCCGCTCATGCAGCGTGCCGCCGACAATTTCAAGGTCGCTTTGGAGCCATACACATTCTGTGACCCGAAAATCACTTTGTTCTCAAATGTAACCGGTAAAAAAGTCACAGAGGGCGCTCCTGCTAAATCAAGCGCAGTTGACCACCTCACTCATCCGGTTCGCTGGACAGACGAAGAGAAAGTCCTCGCAGATTTGATTAAAGAAGATTCAGCAAACGAGTGGGTTATCCTTGAAGTGGGACCAGGAAAAGTTTTGAGCGGTCTCTGGGGGCAGACGGAACTTGGCGCAAGTCTGGCATGTACGCCGGTAAACACAGCCGAGGCAATTCAGGCGTTGTAATATTAAATTCCTCACAGAGGCACGGAGGACACAGAGGGAGCTTTGTAACACAAAATTTTCTCTCACAGTCTTGTTGTTTAGTAGAAGCTAGATTGAGATGTTAATATTTCTTTTACGAAA
>JAFUHS010000153.1 GCA_017468745.1 Treponema sp.
AGGTCCATAGCAGGCTTCCCGCATCTTCTTTTCGCTTTTGATTTCGGGTAAATGACCGTCCCACAAGGACATAGTGACACCGATGACCGTGCAGCCCTTTTCCTTCAGCATGAGGGCCGTCAAAGTTGAGTCCACGCCGCCACTCATTCCGACAACAACCCGGTCGCCAGCTTTGGGCATATCTAATACTTCGTAATCTGAAACTTCATAACTCATATTTGCCTATTGTAACACAAGGTAAAAAAGAATTTCAACACGAAGGAAGGACTTATGCAAAAGATGACACATGGATGAAAGCTGTCTCTAAACTCGTGGGAAAAAATTCAAAGGCGTTTTGCTTTATCTGTAATTGTTGTAGAAAGTCCTTTTTTTCATTATTATTGGGGAAATGTCTTTTATTGTAAAAACAGAGAAAATGGTCGCTGGGGGGGATTGTCTTGCCCGCGTGAACGGAAAAAATGTCTTTATTCCCTACGCCCTTCCAGATGAAGAGCTTGAAATCGAAATCACAAAGTCTTTCCGTGACTACGACCTTGCGAAAATCACTAAAATCCTCACGCCTTCTCCTCACCGCGTCCAGCCCTTCTGCCCCCTTTACGGCTCCTGCGGCGGCTGCAACCTGCAGCACATTGATTCTGAATACCAGATTGAGCTCAGAAAATCGATTATAAAAGACTGCTTTGAGCGTGAGGGGGTGACCTGCCCTACCATCGAAGTCATTTCCTCAGAAAACCAGAATTACCGTTCCCGAATCCAGCTTACGGACGGAGGCTTCAACAAAAAAGAGAGCAATGAAATCGTCTCCCTTGAAAGCTGCCCTATCGCCACAAAGGAAATCAACGGCTATCTGCAAAACATGGCTCAGTCAGACAGACCACGGGGACGGGTTCACCTTTTCGGGGATGAGCGCATTTTGGGCGAAAAGAAAGTGATTGTGGCTCAGGAGCGGGAAAAGGCTGCAAGAGAAATCAAAGTTCAGGGGGCTTCCTCAAAACGGAAGGAAAAGCTTCGACTGCAAGCTAACCGTCATTTTGCGGGAACTTTCCTCAATCAGAATAACCGCTGCCAAGTCAACTTGCTGGGAAAAAGCATAGCCTTTGATGTTCAGGGCTTTTTCCAGTCCAATCTTTCTGTCCTTGAAAAAACGCTTTCCCAGGTCACCCGTAATATGGGAGGCCGAAATCTACTGGACATGTACTCCGGCTGCGGCACTTTCTCTGTTTTCCTCGCTGATTTTTTCGATAAGGTCTGCATGGTGGAGCATAACCGGGACGCAATCGTCTTCGCGGAGGAAAACCTCAGGGGCAAGAATCACGAGAGCTTCGGTCTTTCAGGCGAGAACTGGATTAAATTCAGCGCGGAAAATTACATTGCCGGTAACGGGCCTTTTGACGCGGTGGTGATTGACCCTCCCCGAAGCGGCATGGAAAAGGCCGTCTGCCAGTGGCTCTGCCGGTCAAAAATCCCCCAGATTCGCTCTGTGAGCTGCAATCCCAGCACCCACGCAAGGGATGCCCGTTTCCTCGTAAAAGCCGGATACAGGCTCTCAAAACTCTATCTCCTGGATTTTTACCCCCACACCGCCCACATTGAATCCCTGGCAAATTTCGAGTACAGCGAGTAAAATGGACAATATAAAATTGAAAAGGATATTCTTCTTATTTCCCTTAAAATCAAAAAAAAATCTCATTCGCGCAATTTTCGTAATTTTCATTTTTCAGCTTTCAATTTTCAATTTATACTCACAGAAAGCCCTCCGCACGGCAGATTTGGAAAGCCAAAAACCGTCATGGCAGGCTGTCATCGGCGGTCAGGCTGTCTCTCCCTGTATAGACACATCCTACGGAGTGGCACTTTTAAGTGACGGCCGCCTTCTTTCAGCCTGTACAAGCAGGGGAAATGTCATCTGGCAGAGAAGCGTAAAAGGCCGCCCCTCTCCATACCTTACAGCTTTCGGTGATTTTCTTTATGTTGTCACGGATTCTTCCCACTTGAGTCTGGTTAATCCATCAGGACTTACCCTCTGGACGGCAGTCTGCCCATTTAAAATCGCTGATTTTCCCCTTGTCGGGCGGGACGGTCGGGTCTTCGTTCGCGGTAAAAAGGGAATCGCATGTTATGGGCTTGACGGAAATCGGAAATGGTACATTGATACGGAAGAACTCGCTGATTTTCCAATTGGAACTCTGGATGACGGAAGCTTGCTCTTAATCCTCAAAACTCCGAAAAACAAACGCTCAGTTGCAGTCCGCTTCACCCCCTTTGGTGAAAAAAAAGAAGGCATCACTTTTTCGGCAATAGTCTCATGCATGGAAACCTGTGATAAAGGTCTTCTCATCTCTCTAAAAAATGGCTCAATCGGCCTTGTATCAGTCGCAGAATCTGGATCCGCTGATTCAAAATGGGTCAACGGCTCTGGAAATACTAAGGGTGCTTTTTCAGTCTGTTACTCAAGCAGCTCAGAGAATTCAGTTTTTTTCTTTCAGAATGGCTCTCGCACAGAGGCGGTCATCGTAAAAACAGATAAGGGCGAAATATTGAATCGATTTCAGGTCGGTCAGATTGCTCCCGCTGATTTTAAATTGGCGCGGGCAACCCAGTCGGGCTTCTTTATCAGCGGAGCTTATTCTGCCTGTGAATTTCTCGAAGACGGCACGATTATGTATGCGGCATCACTACCACAAAATTCAAAATGGAATTCAATTTTCTACACAAAAAGTAATTACATAGTTATGTGCATGAAAGACTGGACAATGAAAGCTTACCTTATGAACCAGACTACGAAATCTAAAATCGTTACCTCAAAACTAAAGTCAATTTCCTATGTACAGGCGGCTCCATTTGATTCTGTTTCTGCTGAACTTGGAATTCGCCCGCTCACGAACAAAAAGATGGCGGAAATCTCTGAATCTTTTAAGAAAGGTGATTACGGCAAAAATGAGGAAGAGTATCTCTCGCTCTTAAAGACAGAGGCTCAGAATTTTATCGATTCCTATGCGACTCAGGTTTCTTTTCAAAGCAGCAGTCAGAATTTCTTTTCGGAAAACGCTGTTTATACACAAAACCTGCTCTATTTGATGGGGCAAACAGGTACGAGAGAATTCTCAACTTTTTTCTCCAGACTTCTTTCCAGCCCCATGGATTCAAGCCAGCTTTTATCCGTGATTGCCTATGCGGGAAACTGTGCCTACGATGAAAACGGGCAAATGCTTAAAGCTTTGGAAAACCTTGTCATGGGGAAGATTCAGCCATCAGAAACAGCCCTGCTAAAGGCGGTCTGCGATTCAACTTATGAGATTTGCAGATACATGGGACGACCGGCGCTTAACCGTCAGGGCAAAAATATTATCTCTCATCTTTTTTATCCCCAGTATGATAAGGGAGTCAGGGATTATGCCAGAAACATACTCACAAAAATGATGGATTTGGAAAAAAAATAAAGAGAGTGACTGTTTTTATTTGTAGAATTTGCAAACTATATGTGATATAATTTAATTTGTTCTTTAAAGGAGGATTTAATGAACAGTAAAAAAGTTCTAAGAAAGATTGCAGTTTCGGCATTTGTCCTTTTTGCCGCTTCAAATCTTAGCGCCCTTGAAGTAAACCGAAACGAGTTGCAGAGCACAGGTTCTGTCGACGCAATCGTATTCAGAAACTATTCAGGCCCGCATTCAGTCATCAACACTATCGCTCAAATTCGGCAAATTGGTTCTGACCTCGGAACTCAGGTTGCAGGAAACATTCAGAATTCAGGCACATTCGGCGAGGCAAACCGCTATCAGGTTATTCATTGCGTTGATTCTGCCACTAAAGAAAAAATGGACGCGGACATAATTGTCATCGGTAAAAATGCAAGCGTCGATCACATCACAAACCTTCGCCGCATCATTTCAGCATATCTCTCTGCCGCATACGGATACTCAAACAAAGACGCTGACACCATCGCGACATTTGCCACGGTTTACAATGCAGTTTACCGGGGCAATATGGATGCATTCAGCTCAAAATACAAAGATGTGGTTACGAAAAATCTTTCAGCCGGCAAAGCAGGTCTTTCCACAAACTATGAAGACTGGCCGGGAAACACCCAGATTGTCATTCCTCTCGCTGATTTAAGTGGCGGATTGAGTACTGTTGACACTTCCCTCATTTCAGACAAAGAAGTCGTCAAAACCATGCAGGATCAAGACGACAAAGGCGTTGACGCTCGAAAAGACATGGTAGACATCAAAGAGCGTGAGGCTGACAATCTTCAGGAAAAGGCAGACGATGCCCAGGCAAAAGCTGATGCCGAAAAAGCAAAGCTGGCCGAAGAACAGCGCAAGAAGGCCGAGGCTGACAAAGCAGCTGCCCAAAAACAAGCCGAAGCTGAAAAGGCAAAGGCAGAAGCCGCAAAGAAACAGGCAGAAGCGGAAGCCGCAAAGGCAGAAGCCGCAAAGAAACAGGCAGAAGCAGAGGCAGCAAAAGCCAATGCCGCTTCTAATCCGAATGACGCACAGGCACAGGAAAATGCCGCCGCAGCTCAAAAGGAAGCTGACAGTGCCCAAAAAGAATCCGCTGATGCTCAGAAAGAAGCCGAAAGCGCTCAGAGTGAAGCTGACAACGCTCAAAAAGAAGCAGAAAACGCTCAGCAGGCCGCTGACGAGCAGTCACAGAAGACCGAAGAGCAGTCACAGTCTGCTTCACAGGCTCAGTCTCAGGCTGATTCAGCACAGAGTGCCGCTGACCAAAAACGCAGCGAGGCTCAGGAAGAGCGTACTTCTATCGCTAAAGACCAGCAGGAGCTTCTCGCCGAAGCGGAAAAGAATAATGACGATGTAATTACTTATGGTCTTAAAAGTGTTGACGATGCAGGAATTGCCAGCGAAATCGTAAAAATGAACTCTCAGGACGGCACTGTCGTAAAGGAATCTCCTGTCACAGTTATTCGTGGCAGAACCGCTTACGAAGACGGCGATAATTTTATTGCTATTGCAGGAACGAATATCGGTGCCGGTGCCGTAAAACTCGTCGCTATCGACAAAACTAACCTTGAAATCGCTGCGGAAAGTGCAGAAAAGCTCTCAGAACTTTCAGTTCTCGTTCAAAAAGACGGAAGCTACTACTGTACAATTCAGGACGGAAGCGATTATTACATCGGAAAATTCAACAACAAACTTGAAAATCAGCTCCGCTCTCAGGTAAAGGTTAAGGCCGCAACACCAATTACAGTCACAGCAAAAGGAATTATTGTCACAGATTCAAATGGTCAGGCAATCATTCTTAATCCGGACGACCTCAAGAGCATGTCTCCTGAATCAAAAGCTGATGACAGAAACCTTCTCCAGAGAACAGCTTCCGGCGTTACAAATATTTACGACGCAAAATAGATTTTAAGGCTATCGGTGATTTATCAGAAGAGTTCGGGAACTTCGTTAGTTTCCGAACTCTTCGATTCCATTTATTCTTCGTTTGTCTTGTTTTCGAATCTGGTGATTGAGCTGAGGAATAAAAGCGGCACATCACCAATCGGACCGTTTCGCTGTTTTGCAACAATGATTTTCGCATCCTGTACAGGCTCAGCCTCTCCGTCTTCCTGCTTTTTCCTTTCTCGGTGAATGAACATAACCACATCCGCATCCTGTTCGATTGAGCCAGACCCTCGCAACTGATTTAATGACGGTTCATTTCCTTCGGCATCTCGCGCAACCTGACAAAGTGCGACGATGGGAATGTTTAGCTCTCGGGCAAGGGCTTTCAGAGATTTTGAAATTTCACTCACCTGCTCATATACCGGTGCCGAGGAATTTTCCGTGGCAATAAGACCTATATAGTCGATAAAAATGATTTCGATTTTTTGATTTGTTTTCATTCTTCGTGCCATGGCCCTCAGGTCAATCAGCGGCATGTTCGGCGTGTCGACGATGTAAAGCGGAGCGTCATAGCATCGCCCCGCCGCATCATTCAGCTTCTGAAAGTCATCAAGTTTCAGCATACCTGTGCGAAGTTTTGTTCCTGAGATTCTGGCATTTTGCGAGAGAAGTCGCTGACCGATTTGAGCATGAGACATTTCCAATGAGAAAAAGCCGCAGGGAATTTTTTTATTAACGGCAATATATTCCATCATATTGAGCGCCAGTGCCGTTTTACCCATTGAAGGACGGGCACCGATGATAACAAGCTCTGCCTTTTGAAAACCTGATGTCATAGAGTCCAGGCGGGAAAAACCCGATGGTATTCCTGTAAAAGCATTATGGCTTTTGTAATTATTCTCAATTTGCTCGACTGTTCCTGGAACTATATCCCCCATCGTATAGACTGTGGTAGTCTGACCGTTATCCGCCAAATCAAAAATTCGTTTTTCGGCTTCTTCAAGAATCAGTTTTGAATCTCTGGTCTCGTCAAACGCGGAAGCCTTAATATCATGAGAAACACTGATGAGACTACGGCGGGTCGCACGCTCGAAGACTATATTGGCATAATACTCGATATTTGCGGCTGTAGGAACGACATCTGTAAGAGAGGCGATGTATGCAGCACCTCCAGAAGCGTCAAGCTGACCGGTTTTAGAAAGTTCCTCCACAAGCGCAAGGGTATCACAGGTATTTCCCTGTGCAAAAAGACGCATCATTGCACGAAAAATAACCTGATTTTGCTGCGAATAAAAATGCTCAGGACGAAGCAGTGTCGCTATTGAACTGACTGAAGTCCAGTTTAATAGCATTGCTCCCAATGTTGCCCTTTCCGCGTCTTCGTTATGAGGCGGCACCGTATCTTTCAAAACCGTATCCATGATATTCTCCGCTAGTCTAGTATTTTAAAGCTCAATGACAAAAAAAGACTGCCTAAAAAGACAGCCCTTTTCAAAAAGATTCTTTAGTACCAGCAAAGAGATTAAGCCTTTGCCGGAATTTAAGGAAATCCTCAGGAATTACTCTGACTTCTCCTCAGCAGCTGATTCCTCTGCAGGAGCAGTCTCTTCTTTTGCCGGTTTTCCAGCCTTTTTAGGAGCCTCTTTCTTTGCAGAGTCATCTTCCTGTGGAAGAACAGAAATCTTTACCTCAGCATTAGCCGATTCATAAAGATGGATTGTACAGTGGTAGTTACCGACAGATTTGATTGTAACGCCAGGAATCTCGATTCGTTTGCGCTCAATTTCATATCCATTTTTTGCAAGGAATTCAGAAACTGTGAGTGCGGTAACAGAACCAAAGAGTTTGCCGTTTGAAGCAGCAGGCATTTTAAGCTCAACTGTAAATGCTTCAAGTTTATCTTTGAGGCTTGCCGCATCCTTTCGTTTCTGCTCTTTGCGAGCTTCGATTTCTTCTTTGCGAGACTCGAAATATGCGACAGTCTGATCATTGTATGGAACAGCATACATATGAGGGAAAAGGAAGTTACGGGCATAACCTGTAGCAACATTTTTAACATCACCCATTTCGCCAAGGTGTTTTACATCTGTATAAAGAATAACTTTCATTTCAACAAACTCCTATTACTCAGTTACGAATGGCAACAAGCAGATGTTGCGAGCACGTTTGATAGCTACAGTGAGCTCACGCTGGTGTTTTGCACAAGTACCTGTGATGCGGCGTGGAAGAATCTTACCGCGCTCAGTTGTAAATCGTTTGAGACCATCAGCGTCTTTGTAATCAATTTTTGCCTTGTTTGTACAGAAACGGCATACCTTTTTGCGGAAGAAAGTTTTTCCTTTACCGCGAGTACCTTTTTCTTCGCCGTCACGACCTTCAGATGCGCTCTGTGTATCTACTTTAAGTTCGACTTCGTTTGTAACTTCGTCTGACATAGTGTTCTCCTATTAGTTTGGATAATCCGATTTTATCGGAAATTAAAATGGAATGTCTTCTGGGAAACCTGTATCCTGAGGGCCACCAAAACTCTGTTCATCATAGCCTGAATCCTGCTGGCTTGGAGCAAAAGTGTTCTGCTGCGGCTGTTGGAATTTCGGTGTATAACCCCCAGCGGACTGTGCTCCGCCATTTCCCGAATTTCCGCCCAAAAGCTGAACATTGTTTGCAACTATCGAAACATTGCTTCGCGTCTGTCCTGTAGTTTTATCCTGCCAACGGTCTTGCTTGAGATAGCCTTCAACGCAAATCTGCTTGCCTTTTTTTAGGTAAGGAAGAAGATTCTCTGCTGTTTTGCCCCAGATTGTGACATTAAAAAAATTTGCTTCATCGACCCATTGGTCACCCTGCTTCCGGCTGCGATTGACCGCAATGCTTATGTTTGCACGAGCCTGTCCGTTTGGCGTGAAAGCATACTCACGCTGGTCACTGCCATTTAAATCACGGGTCAAGCGTCCTACAATCGTCACACTGTTTATATCAGTCATTTTTAGCCTCCGAAAGATTTTGTCTGGTCAAATGAAAACCGGATTTGCTTATTTTGCCTCTTTGTCGTCAAGTTTGACAAAAAGAGATTTGAGCAAATTGTCGTTCAATCGGAACTGAGTGTTGATTTCAACGATTTTTGCAGGATTTGCTTTTACGGTGAAAAGAACGAACTTACCGCGTTTGATTCGCTTGATTTCATATGCGAGATCACGCTCTCCGTAAGACTCTTCTTTTTCGATTGTTGCACCAAACTGTGCGAGTACGGCCTTTACCTTTTCTGAGCCGTCTTTGAACTTTTCATCCTCGATAGGATAGATAGTCATGAGTTCATACTTTCTCATTTCTGTATGTTCTCCTTATGGACATTTGGAATCCGCATACGCAGACTCAAGGGGTTGATATTAACTTTATCATTTTTATAGTTATTCGTCAATTAACCTGATATGAAATTATCGTTATATATTGCTTTCCATCTTTTGAAGCATACACATCAATGTTTGCCGCATCTTCCGGGATTGTAAAATCAAGTTCGAAGACCCCGTTTTTTTGATTTTTTTGAAAGAATACAAAATCTCCTTCACCGAGAACGATGGCGATTTTTGAATATACGCTCGTTTTGATTTCAAAATGCTGCTCGTTTTTTTTCTGCAGGCTGCCGGTAAGCGGTGAAAGAAGCTCCATGTTTTTCACATTGTAATCGCGGTACATTTGCGGGAATCTCATCACATTTTGTCCGAAGCCAGCATAGTCCTCGCTTGCAGTCACCTCAACGGAAAACATATTCTCATATCGGTTCGTATTTCTTCCGAGAAGTTTTAAAATTTTGGTAACTGCATTATTCCGTTGATTGTCAAACAAATCCTCAGAAAAATAATAGCGTCCGTTCTCTTCGATAAGATAAAATGATTTTTCAAAAAAATTGTATTCATTCTGAGAGATTTTCTTTTTAGAGACTAATCCTCTGGCTTCGGGAATAATCTTTTGCTCAAAATCAGTCTTAGAAAAGAAAGTGGGATTTTTTACGGTTCCGTCGTTCGCCCCTACCCGCAGGGTATACAGCTCTTTATCGGGAACATCAAAAATGATACGCTTGCTATTACCGTTATTCGCATAAAAAACAGCGTTAGTCGTATCTGCCGGGCCGTCGCCGTAAATATCAGCATTGAGGCGGACATTGGATTTTGAAGATGTGACCTCAAAATAAGTCATTCCAGATATGACATTTGAATAATCAGGAGCCGTCTTACCGAAAGCAAGTCCGAATTCAAAAAAAATGCCAGGAAGATAAGGCTCTTTTTCAAATTGTTGGGGCGAGCGGATTTGCTTTTCGGGAAGCAACTGCCATTTTTCTTCTTCCGGAAAATGAGAATAAATGAATTGTCCGGGCGTGAGATTGTACCACTGATTCGTGTAGTGCTTTATAAAAGAGCGTCGCTCGACGAAACCTGCATCCCATGTGACATCGATGAGTTTCCATTTACCTCCGATTTTTACAGCATTCCACGCATGGTCACTTTCCTTCCGAAGATAGCCTGGATAATTAAAACCTTTTGACCAGCCGTAGACGATTTCACATTCAATATCAACCACCTGACACATGACTGCAAGCAGATTCGCATAGCCCACGCAGACAGCCCTGCGCTTTTTCAATACGGTCTCGTACCCCTGCTCCCCGGCACCATTCTCTGTAAAAACATCGCAGTCATAAGCGATGTTATCGCAAATCCAGTCGTGAAAAATCTTCACTTTTGATGCGGTGTCATTTGAACCAGACGCAAGGAATTTGGTCAAATCAATTATATTTTCTTTTGGGTCAGTAAAAATTCCGTCCTGAATATTTTTAGGAACTTTACGGACTTTTGAATTCATTGAAGCGGAAAAGAGCTGCATGGAAATAAGAGAGACAAGGGCGATAAGAAATAATTTTTTTTTCATTATGGTATAAACCTCCATTATATTTACGAAATTCATGACGAGCTTTTAGTCCGTCACTTGTTTTTCAGCATTTTCAGATTGCAATATGAGCACTCAGAATGGTCATCTTTATGAAGATGAAGTCCGTTTCCCTCACACCAGCGCCAGCTTTTACACTTCTCACATTCTCCGACTTTCGCCCAAGACCGATTACGCATATTCTGAAATCTATTATCCCATATATCCATAAAATCATCCTTGTAGATGTTCCCCTGAATAAATGAAGGACTTCGTACGCTCAGGCAGGCGGAAATCGAACCGTCGCACATGATTGAACCGACATTGACTCCGCCACGGCAGAAAAAGAAATAATCCCTGACTTTTAATTCATAGGGACCGAGATAGCCTTCGCAGGAATATTGAAGATGTATAGACTTTCCGTCTTTATTGCGATAGCTTCGGCTTTCCACGATAAATTCCATCAACTGCCGGTATTCAGCAGGAGAAAGTCCCAAATCATTATCCGCAGCCCTGCCGCTGGGAAAAATCGAAAAAATTCTCCACGCTGTCACCCCTTTTTCAATCAGGAAATCACGGAGTTTCGGCAAAACGGCAAGATTTTCGTGATGGACGCATGTAATCACATCATAGACGAGCATGCGGGGAAAATCTTTTTGATATGAGACACATAAATCTATCGCGCGACAGGCTTTTTCAAAAGCTTTCTCATTCAGCCTCAAATATTTATGTTCATTTTCCAAACCATCCAAACTTATGCTGATGGACTTTAATCCAGAGTCTATCAGAGAAGAAAAACGCCCGGGAGTAAGCAGAAATCCATTGGTGACAATTCCCCAGTTGCAGTCAAGTTCCCGTATTGCCTTTCCGGCTTTTTCCAAATCCTTTCGAAGCAGAGGCTCGCCGCCTATAATTGATACCATAAGTTTTCTTTTCGTTTTTCTTTTTTGTCTGATTTTTCTCAAAGCCTCCAGAAAATCCTCTAGGGGCATATCCTTTGAAAGAGAATCAGCCGTGCAATCAGAGCCGCAGTGAAGACAATTAAAATTGCAGCGTAGAGTACATTCCCAAAAAAGATGATACAAGTCGTGCTTTTTTGTTTCGGAGAGTCTGTACCTGCGGAAAATCTCCCGCCTGACTATATCCAAAGGAGAAAGAAAGTTTATCACTGCCCGCTTCCCTCAAATTCTGTTTTTTGCCCCCCATTTTCTTCATCATTTTCGTCATAATCCAGGCAGACGCTTTTCTTTGTGCTGACAGAAAGAGAATCCAGAATTATCGTATCCGTGAGAGAGGCATAAGACCCATTCGCCTCACCATCAATGTCCTCAAACCTGATTGTATATTCGGTTTTCGTCTTCAACAGCCCTGAAGAAAGCGCAAAATAATAATTCCCGTTGGAATCAGTAGTGGTCGCACTTATTTCCTTGTTTTCAAGCAAAAGTGAGACTTTTATACCGGACACTTTTGCGCCTGAGATTTTTGCCGTAACAAGTCCGTACAGCCAGGCTGCCTCGTAGTGACTCGAATTCGGTATTTCATAATCCTCAGCCGGTCCATAAAGAACATTAAAGCAACCGGCAAGAGGAAATGTGATACCCAGCAATGCGAGGATAGAGCTGTTTATTTTGTGAAAGTTTATCCGTGACATACGGAAAGACTCCTTGCTAATAATAAAGGGTATCTCTAAAAACTGAAGTTTTCAGAGATACCATAAGCTAATATCCTACGGGGATATAAACAGGATTTAGTGTAATATAAGCTCTGTCATCTCCAGAGTAACGAGAAGAGTCCTTTTCATAAGAAGCGGTCAATGTGTGGCTTCCACTCGCAAGGATTTTAGTATATGTTCCACTTGTTTCTCCTGATATAGAAGAAACGATTTTTGTCCCGTCAAGGGTAACAGTAAGTTTATCATAAGACTCACTGCTTACACGATAAGGAATGGAAACAGAGATTTCACAAGGAAGAGTGATTGTCCATGTAGATGACGCAGTCCAAGAATTTTTATTGTAATTCGTTGACCGCCAGATGTTTCCACTGTAATTGTCAAAATAATAATAATAATCTGCACTTGCATTTTTTAGCCATGAAACACTAATCGTTTTTGTACCCTCACTTACAAGCCAGCCTGCCCAAACTTCTATGTCCCCAGTTGAGCCTGCCTGAATCGAAGCGAGGATTGTGGTCAGCTCTTCGCTAGTGTACCAGCCTACAAAGGTCTCAGTCTCGCTTGAGGGGGCCAGAAGCGTGATTTCAGCGTCTTCAACAGTGTAAGAATGAGGAGCATCCGCAGGAAGACTTCCCTTCGAGCTTATGTGATAGGTAATTGAATATGTGATTATCTCCCATTGGGCGTAAAGATTCAGATTTCCTGTCGAGCCAGAAGGGATTTCTTCAATCCTGCTTGTGGAATCGTAACTTAAAGTCGTATACCAGCCTTTGAATGTGTATCCGGTTTTTGTCGGATTTGCCAGACTGATGGTTGCTGTATTTACATTGTAGCTCGATGGATTCGCACTTGAATTCGTACCTCCTGAGAGCGAATAAGAGATGCTGTAAGTAAGAATAGACCATCCGGCATAAAGAGTCTTGTTCTCTGTTATGGGACTTGCTGAGCTGAATTTGTAAGACGATGTGAAATATGTGTTGCTTGTGTACCAGCCTGTAAAACTGTAGCCAGATCGAGTCGGGTCTTCCGGGAGCAGCAAAAGCTCCCCGCTTTTAACGGACAGGGCAGACACATTGCTTCCGCCGTTTGATATAAATGTTACGGTGTAATAACTGAAATTACTCTTACAAGCAGTAAAGGCGTTGCCACCGACATATTCCAGACTCTCCGGGAGATTCATGTTTTCAAGAGAAGAGCAGCCATAGAAAGCATAGATTCCAATCTTTTTAAGTTCGCTTGAAGAAGGAATCGTGATTGTTTCAAGGGACACGCATTTATAGAAAGCATAGTCTCCAATCTCAGTGACCCATGACTGGAGAGTAAATGAAGTCGCGGTTTTACCCTCAGGATAACGGAAAAGCAGAGTATCCTTGTAAAGGATTCCGCTTCCATTATTGTCGTCATAGACAGGATTCGAGCTGTCTACGGTAAATGCTGACAAGGCAGGGCAGTCGTTAAAGGCTGTGCCCGCTATTTCTGTAAGCTTTGCCCCGATTTCAATGGTCAAAAGATTTGTATTTCCGCTGAATGCCCCCGCTCCAACTTTCGTAACACTCTCATTTATGCTATAAGTCTCGCCGGATTTTCCAGCCGGGTATTGAATCAAAATGCTGCCATCTTTAGAGAAGAGGATTCCGTCAAGACTCTTATATTCTGAATTACCCTCTTCTACGGATATACTGGTCAGAAGAGAGCAGTTTCCAAATACATTCTCACCAAGGCTCGAAATGCCGCTGGTTATTGTAAATTCCGTAAGCTCGCTACAGCCCAGGAAAGCCTCATCTCCGATTGAGCTAAGATTTTCGGGAAGAACTACGGAAGAGATTTTTGTACAGTTTGCAAAAAGGCTGTCGGAGAAAGAAAGGCTGCTGGAAGCGAACAAATCAAGATTCACGCTTCCGGCGGAGTTTTTTAGTTTCGCAGCAAGGCTTTCAAGGCTTACATCACCAACGACAGCAAGGGTATAGCCATCTGCGATATTCGATAAATTCAAAGAAGATAAATTCTCAGATGTTACGACCTCACCTATTGCCCATTTCGCGTAGAAAGTTTTATCTCCGCTCATATTCTTTGAGATTTTCGTAATGCGTTCAGATGAGAAATCGGCAGTCTCATACCAGCCGACAAAAGCATAGCCTGAGCGAGTAATATTTTCTGCAGTGGAAAGCATGAATTCAGAGCTTCGGGTGTAAACTTCAGGGGCTGCATAGGCCGAAGAAATTTCCCCCTCATTCTTGACATAATTTATGCTGTAAATTTTATTAAGGTTAGCCAAAGTCCTTGCAGCAGAACTCTGTTTTTCCTCAACGACGGTGACAATTTCACGGTATGTATTAATCAGGGCAGTATAGGAGTCATCTGCATAGAGCATCGCCTTGAACCGATAATTGCCGACAGGAACAGATGAGACAGTGTAGGATACGGAATCATTCTTTACCCGCAAAGATTTAAGCTCAAAACCAGACAGCAGCTCATCGTCTTCCACAGTGAAAAGACCAGCTTTTACGACTTTCACGCCACTATCGTCGGGAAAACTCAATGTTATTGAAACAGAGCCTCTTCCCTCTTCGCTTCCAACTTCGCTCACTTCAAGGATGAAATCCAGTGTATTCTCGCCGGCAACAATCTCCTTATCTTTAAGAGATGCCGCAAAATTTATATTGCCGATTTTTGCGGAAAGCGAAAAATCCCAAATTCCAGTCTCAATTACAAGCCCTTTAGAAAGTGCCGTGTCACGGGTAGAAAAAGACTGCTTGAAATGGTCAGAAACATCCCCCTGTAAGTCACCTTCAATCAGAATATCCGTTAATTCTGACAAATCAATTTCAGGACGGACGGTGCGCGTAGGAGATGAGAAATTAAAGTTTATATATGCCTTTTTCTCTGAATCGGAATTGAAATCATCCTTTTCGGCAATATCAGAGCATGAGATTATTCCGAAAAGCAGAAAACAAGATAGAATAAAACAAAAGAATTTTTTCATAATTTGCCTCCTATTCAACTGCCATAAATATCGTAGAAGAAAAATACTGAGAGCCTTTTTTAGCCTCAACTTCGATTTCATAAGTTCCGGCTTTCAGCGCAGAAATATCCAAAGTGAAAATATTTGAAGCGGCAGAAGTTTGCAGGACACCGTCAAGATACCATTTATAAGAGTCATATCCAGCGTCAGCCGTAAAGATACGGTTTGCCTCGCTGATATTTGAAGAGACGGAAATATCCGCAGCTTCTGATATAGTTATGCTGGAATTCGGTGAAACAGCTATAAAATCCGGGCTTATGTCATTTCCCTCAACTATTGTGATTCTGTATGTTCCTATGTCGTCCGAAGATGCTTTTCCTTCCGCAGAGCCTTTTACATTTACATAGAAATATATGATGATATCTTCACTGAAAGTCGCATATCCGGCGCCAGATGTATATCCAGAATCAAGGGCATTGGAATTTACTTTATCTTCATTGCTTGCATCGACAGTAACTTCAATATCCGCAGTATATTGACCGCTACCGTCTTTTTTGTCATCAAAAAACATCCTAAAGAATGTGTTTTTCTTGGCTTTATATCTGTAGACAATCCTGTCGTCCTTTGATGTCAGCTCTCCTGTAAGCCAGTCACCTTCGATGGCGGAGCCAGTTGTCGCCGTGAGTTTAGTGAGTGTAACAGGCTTGTTTTCACCATCGAGCATAGTGATTGCGAATGTTCCCAAGGAATTGGAATCATAAGCTTTCACATGCAAATATGAGACCTCAGGCTCTACATAATAAAAACTTGTAGGAGAAAAATATGTAGGATATCCGCTGGAAACTGTCTCATCAAAGACAGCACTAGTTGAATAATAAACCTTTGTATTGGCCGTATAAGAGCCTTTACCATATTTGTCATTGACAAAAAGCTTGTAAACCTTATCTTTTTCGGGTTTGTAATAGAAAATCACATCATCGCTTTCAGACAGGATTTCTGCTTCCAACCATGTAGCATCAGAATTCTTCGAAATATCATATCCGTAAAAGTTGCAGTTATATGAAGCTTCGTCAGAAATCGTTGAAGTCAGTGAGACATCCGGACCGTAGGCAAGAGCGAGTCGATAAGTGCCATAAGAGTCATTTGTTTTAGGCATGGTTTTTATGTAGGCCTTGCCAGAGGATTTCGGAATGAAAGTGCTGATTACAGAATATCCCGAATCGATGTTTTCCCAATATGCTTCTGAAAGAGTGCCGTCTGAATAAGAGGCATAAGCGCTCATAAGCAGATCGCCTGTGTAGCTTGAAGAGCCGTCCTCCTTATCATCCCAGACTACTGAATAAATTTTTCCAGCCTCCACAGGGAAACTGAATATATCATAACCGTCCGGGTAAATACAGCCCCACTTCCATGCGTTTTTGTTTGTAATGGCATCTCCACTTGCGACCGTAAACTTTTCTTCCGTATATTCAGTAAGCTTCTTAATGTAAGTTTCCTTGTCAGTAAGGAGCAAGGCGAAAGTGCCGTCGTATTTAGCTATCGAGCTTTGGGGAGTCACTTTAAAGAAAACATATCCTGTTTTGCTTACCGAGAAAGTCTGACTTTCAGTGAAGCCGTTGTCTTTTTCATGGAAGAGAATTTCCGAATCTGTCTGCGAGAATTTAGCGGCATCTGTACTCGCAGAAATCTTTATATCGGCAGAGTGACCAAAGCCGTTTCCGGCATCGCTCCAGCGCAGTGTGTAGTCATTTTCAGAGTCTGCATAGAAATAGTAAATCTTCGAGTCATCGGCTGAGGCTAACTTTCCGACAGTCCAGTCATAGCCTGCATAGCCGGAACTTGAGGAAAGATAAATTGACTTAGCCGTGCCCGATGAATCCTTGACCCTGAGGGCATAAGTTCCTCCATCAACGGAAGACCATGAGTTAAGTTTTATATAAATATATCCAGAAGATGATACGCTTATGGTCTTAGAGGAAGTTGATGTGGAGCTAAAAAGCGTGGTGGAAAAATTCGAGCTGGTAGAGGCAGAAACCCAGAGTCTGGCAGAACCATCATATTTGTAAGTCTCACCGTTTGAGCTTTCTGTAATCTTGTTTCCCTTGTCACCCCACTCAATCGTGTAATTCCCGCTGTTTGCCGCATAGAATTTGTGTACGACCCAAGAATCGCTGTTTGCCAAAGTGCCAAAGTAAACGCCATATGAGTTGGAGGCAAGAGTTTCGTCTTTCAAGGCCTCGACTTTACTGGCGGAAGATGTCCAGTAATCTTTAGGAACGGAGCTTGCGTTGATAATAAAGTCATCAGAAAAGGTCAGCGTATAGAAATCCTTATCTTTTGACTGAAGATAGGCCTCAAAATCATTTTTAACGGGAGCTGCCGTCTCTTCACTTTCATTACCCTCTGCGAAATTTACGAATTCCTTATGTTCATCTGAATTATTCGGAAGTTTTACAGTTTTTGGAGAAGCACTTCCAAGAGCGACAGTATAAAACATCTCTGTACTTTCTGAGAGAATCTGAGAGGTTGTGGCACCACAGAACACAAGGGTGTAAGCCATAGAGTTTCCGAAACTTGGAAGATAGAGGGTTTTTCCTGTCGCAGACTGGTCAACCGCAAAAAATTTCGTATTATTGTCCGGATAAATAATAAATCCATTGAGGGCCGCCACACTGTTGTCTCCATCGCTGATTGCCGCAAAAGAAATGGGAACTAAACCTTTATAAAATCTCAGGGGAACATAATCTACCCAGGCACCTCCAGAGGAATTTGAGATTTTTATATTGAGTCCTGTGTCAACGAAGGCCTCGCTCATAGAATTGCACTCAACTTCAAGAGAAATTGTTTTTACGGCACCCTTTGCCAGGCTTGGAATCGTGCCTTCTATTGCGGCTCCCTTTTGCAGTTTTGAATCACTTCCTGTCGCGGTGACAGAAAGGAGAGACGGATTTTCTGCAGTGATTTCAAAATAACTTGATATACAATCAACATCACTGACATTAGCTATAGTCAATGTCATGGGATATTTTTTATAATTATTCCCATACAAATATCCGTCTGTCTTGTCCGCATCAGATACACTGCCTGTTACCTTTAAGATATACTGGTTGTCATCTGAAACAGGGACCGTTCCCAAATTCGAGCCATTGGTCTCAACTTTCAGGCCGGGGATGACAAGTGTACTTCCGCTGGGTTTTATGACAGTCACAGTGAGCGGATCATCCGATAAGAGAGCATGCCCCACTATGTTTCCGTCAGAATCAGATTCCGTATTCTCCACATAACTTGGATGGGCGGGAGAAGTGATTTTTGCCGTAATCCCGGCTCTCCCTGAAACAGCTCTGGATGAGCTTATATCAGCAAGCGTCGAATCAAAACCGACCAGACGAAGTGAGAATTCCAGATTAGTCCCCCCCTGTCTGAAATATGGAATATTGTTCGCTTCCATAACCCTGTCTGAAGTCTTTGAAAAAATATATGTTTTGTCAGAGAGAGTAAGAGAATCTGCCGTAGAATAGCTCGAAATAGAGTAAACCGAAGGATTGGCATCATCAGCCGCAGAGTATTCCTTAACGGAGGTCTCATCGATTACGAAAAGTTTTCCGTCACTCATTCGCTGCCATGTACCCCACCAGTATTTGTCGGAAGAAAATGAGCCGCTTACCGGACTCTCACCGTTTTTTGAATTATCTGTACTCTCATTCTTCGAGTCTTCCGACTTTTTTCCTGAGTCATTTTCATCTGTCTCTGTGCTGCAGGCCGAAAAGCCGAGCAGGAAGAAAACGGACAAGACCGTGAATAAAATCCCCATACTTTTTTTTATTTTAACCATAAGAACCTCCTTTGCTTATTCGTTTCCCAGCAAGTCCGCGCTCACATAATGAAGCGTATTGCTGTGCTCACTCGCAAGCTGAAGAACATAAGTTCCAATAGCATTCGGAATCAGAGAATAAGCACTTGTATATTTGTCATAACTTTTATTTTCCCAAAGTTTACTTCCGTCCACCTTATAGGCCGTCACGATTGGAATCGCAGTATTCTCTCCAAAGGTATCCATGCTTGTGGTCCCGTAGAGAACGAGTTTTCCGTCATAAGAGCAAAGCTGATCAAACCAGCAGTATGAATATTCTGATACATGAAGCGCAGGCTCTTCATTTTTGGCAAGCATCTCAGAAGAAATAAAACAGCCCTTTAAGATTTTACCCGTATCACAATACTCACCGCAGGCATACCAATTACTGCCGTTTCCGTCTATACAGAATAAAATGCAGCTTTCTTTTTCATATACTTTAGAAACGCTCTGTAAATCCCCTGTGAATTTGTAAACGACGCCAGAATAAGAAAGATTTTCATAGGTTATGTCCCAATTTTCATAGCCCGACACATAAAAATCACTGCCATTGTAATAAACAGAGGTAAACATGCTTTCAGTTTCGCTTTTACCGCCTGATGAATAGTAACTTGTGATTACAAGGTTTTGATTCCGCTCACTTATATTCTCTCCCGCATCAATCACAGAAAAGAAGGGATACATAGTCTCCCCGTTATCGACGGCACCAGCAAGTGCGATTTTGTTATCTTCCATTCGATAAATAGAATTTGTACTGTCAGTATTAAAATAAAAATAAAAAGCATCAAAATCAAACTTTGATTTTAACTCCTGAGCATAAGAATCCTGCAAGACAGCTGACCAAAGAAGCGTGCTTGTCTCAAAATTATAGCAGACAAGGCTCTCATACCAATTTCCAGACTCTGAATTTTCTTCCGAAAGGGCGTAATTCTCAAGGAGCATGACCAGAGAGCCATCGCTTTGCTGCACAAAATCCAGTACGGAACTATAATTCAAGTCACCCCAATCAGTGTTTGGAAATTCTGCCGAATAAAGCGTGCCCTTCTGTCCATAAACATCAATTCTCATAAGTCCAATTTTTTTGTCATCAGAAGCCAGAGTTCCGCAGACCAGACTGCCCTTAGATTTATCGTATGCCCCCCGCATTACAGGCCTGATTCCAAAACTTTCATCTGACCTGAAACTTTTGTCGTCAAAATTCCACATCTGCCTTTCAGTGTCCACATCAAAGGGGGATACTGATTTTAAGGCACTTCCTTCATTTGTCACAACTACAGAATAAATACTCCCCGGCTCGTAATTTATTTCAGGAAGGTCGATAATCTGTGAATTTATGCAGATTTTTGCGCGGTATGCGCTCTCAAGAATAAAATTCCCTTCATCACCAATCTCATATACGGCGCAGGCGCCTGGCGAGATAAATTTATCAGCAGCTCCGTAAGGAATTATTGAATTGTCCACAAGAAGAATATATACACTTGATGTAGTCTGATTATCGAGAAGCAAAAAAGCTGATTTTGTGCTGCACTTTGAAATCTCATCGATGATTATGTCTGTCGTAGCCCTTTCCGTAACTTTAAGACTCTTATGATTAATGTCAGAATCAGAAGAAAAGTAAGGGAAAAAAATATTTTCTTTACCAAAATTAAAATTGTACACAAAGTAAAAAGTCGATGTCTTATCAGTAACCCCGTCAAATTTTACTTTCTGAGATGAGTTGGCAGGGATACTTGCAAAAACCTCCGTGTTTCTGTAGGGATTATCCGCATAATATACCTGTACCATGTAAGCGCTGTTGTTTTTAAAATTAATATATGTATCGCTGATATTCTCATCCTGAAAGTCATCTTTTTGCCCTCCACTGGCATTATTGTCCGAGGAATCTTCGCATGAAAAAGAGAAGAATGCAAAAAAAAGCAAAAAAAATATATAAAGTTTTCTCACAAAAATTTCCCCAAAAAAAACACGGAACTGTAATTCAAGCGTTTTCAGACCATTAAAGATGCCCTACTTTCTTTACAGCTCCGCCAAAAGTTAAAAAACTAGATAGAAGACCAGTCTATTTCCTGAGCCTTCAAAACAAGATTTCCGTCAGAATCTGCCTCTGTAAGAGGTGTAACTTTGTATCCTTGTTCAGCACTTCCTGTGACCGTATATGTATACAAGTATCCTGCTTTATAAGTCGTTGTCGTTGTTGCATCGCCCGCAAGATAAATATTAGATATGCGGTTAGTTCCGACGCGGTAACCTGCCGCAACTCTCTCAGACTCATACTTATTGGATGTCAAACGATCCATCGTAATTGCATAAACAAGAGAAGAAGATGTGTTAATGCGTTTTCCGCCTGTTGAAGTGACAACCGCATCGCTATCAGCTCCTGTAAAAAACTGTAATCCTTGATCTGCATTGTTGATAATCTTGATATATGTTGCGCTGGGAGTGAAGTTAATGCCTGTTGCCCATTCAGAGACATTGAAGGTCCGTGAAAGCGTTACAGAATCAAGAGAGAATTCATAGCTTTTTGCCTGTCCTGCAAGCTGCCCTGTTGAATAGGTCGGATATGTCGAGATGATTTCACCAGTATTTCTGTCATATTTTTTGAATACCGGGAAAATCATATACTCGCCTTCACCAAGATGGAATTCTTTTTCAAAGGTCATTGAGCCGATGTAACCAAGGATCTCACCATTCGGTCCCTGATTACGGAGCTCGACATTATAATTCGTTCCGTTATTCAAAGTAATTTTATATGCACCGTTTAAGAGACTCGAAATAGTATAGACCTGCTCATTTGTTGACAGCTTGTTATAAAATGCGTACATCATTGTGTAGGGAGAGGCATCCAGATTCTTAGGAGCCGATTTGTAGTATTTCTTATAATCAGCTTCGGTGACGACATAAAGCATAAAATCCCCGGTTTCCGTAAAAACTGCCGCATCTTTTTTGAGCCATGATGTCGAATTAGCCTTGACACCGCCTATGATGTGACCCGCTGATGGAGCGCCATAGAAACAGACCATATTTGATGAAGCATTATTCTTGACATGAATCGCACCGTCCGTCGCCGTATAGACGGTATAGTCAACATCATCGCTCATGTGTCCGTCAGTGTCAGAGTCTTCCTCTGGCTTACACCCCATGAACATAAATGCACTGGCCGCAAACAGCATTGCCGTCAAAAGTAAATTCTTTTTTCGTAAAATCATAATTAACCCCTCTGGTATTGATTTTCCTGCCACATAAACCAGTGGCTGATTGAATAAATTATAGTCTATTTGACAGGTTTTTCAAGCAAATTTTTAAATTATTTTAAAAAATATTAAATATTCATGGTTTTTTGACTATAAAACCACTTATTTTTTTGGAGTATTCTTTTTTTTATGGGTATTAGGGAAACTTTCAGAGAGAATTTGAAGCATTACAGAAAAGCAAGAGGTCTTTCTCAGGAAAAGCTTTCCGAGTTAATAGGATTTGGTGAAACATACATAACTGAAATTGAAAGCCGCCACAAATTTCCAAAGCCCGAGACAATCGATGTTCTCGCGGAACATCTCAAAATTGAGGCATACGAATTCTTTATGCCGATTAAGCAGCAGAAAGATATAGAAAATATTCAAGAAATGAAAAAGAAAGAAGAATTCACACAAAAACTGTGCTTAATGAAGAGTAAAATTGACGAATTGTTTAATTCACAGATTTTAAATTAGGGAACTTATAAAAAAACTGCACATTGATGTGTGATTTTGCCACACCAATGTGCCTATTTTACAGTTACTAATTGTTTATTCCGCAGCCCCGTGCAAGAGCTTCTTTGTAGACTTCCACATATTTTTCGCAGCTTGCCTTCCATGTGAAGTCCTGCTCCATTCCCCGCTTCTGCATCTTTTTGATGTGCTCCTTGCGGTTGTAGTAGGCCCAGACAGCCCACCCCACGGTATCGTAGATTGCGCCTGGTGTGAGGGAATCAAACATGAAGCCAGTTCCATCGCCTGTCTCCTGATTGTAGTTTTCAACCGTGTCAGCCAAGCCGCCCGTTCTTCGTACAATCGGGAGAGTGCCGTAGAGTTCAGAATACATCTGATTGAGTCCGCACGGCTCATACTGAGACGGCATAAGGAATTTTCTTTGTTACCCTCTTGTTTGCAATCGATAAGTATAAGTTTTCCGTTAGGGCTTAACTCCATTTTTTGATACCAATCCCTGTCTGACGTTTCAATCTTAAAAAGGGATTTAGGATTTATTCCAACATCATACATATATATGTTAGTTGGATTGCCATGCGAATATATCAAAATTCTGTTTCTTTCTTTGTCACCCACAAAACTAAGAAATTCTCCGTCCAAATTGATTATCTCACGAAGTTTTGCGGTTTCAAAATCATAATATGAAACGGCATATTCTCCAGACTTATGCGACACCCCAAAAACACCGCTTGTCTCAATATTATAAGACGGAGTTATTGCAGCCGTATGTTCAATGATACCAAAAACAGATTTTCTCCAATGCGGTTTTTTGTTCCATCGTCCTGTTAAATTGTTGCAAAATAAGCTCAGGAACATTAATTTTGTTTTCCATAAAAGAAAAACCTCCTAAAAATATAATTTTTAATACCCATACGGGCATTGTTTACTAATTTAGATTCTCTCATCAGCAGAGAGCGAGCCGTATTATTCTCACTAAATATCAGTTAAAAACTTTTCTTCCCGAATAACCCCAAAATCAAATGATGATTCTAGAGTCGCTGTTGAACCACAACCAATGAGGTTGATAAGAATTGTTGCAAGAATAAAAATAAAATTTAGTTTTTTCATAGTTTTCCCTCTAATCGTATTGTTCCTAAATCTGCACAATCTTCAGAACCATCGCAAGAATCAAGTGTATCGTCACAAGAATCAGGCTCATTTTCAAAATCTTCAGTTAAGTTATCCCCCTCTGCAATCGTATCAAAAGATGTATCATCAGATAAAGGAATTTCATTTCCGTTTATTACAACATTAACTTTTCCCTCATGCTGAATTTCAACAGACAAGACACCATCAGTTTCAACAGTTTTTATAAAATTTGTTTTATTCATTTTGCAACTCCCAATAAAATAAAAAATGATATGCTTGAAACAAACATTCCAAATACCAAGAACAATAAACCGTGCGAGACTTTTTTATTATACGAATCCAAAATTTCAATAGTCGTTGTATTGATAGCTATATATTTTTTATTTTCTGATAATATGACCTCATCGGAATTTATTTCTTTTTTCTCTGAAAGTTTGTTATAAAAATCTAATAATTTATTTGCATCAAAATAACTTATTTTTTTGGGAAGCAACATTTTTGTGCAAAGAAACAAAAGTACAAGTCCGAGCAAAAACACGAGAATATAAAATGATAAAAATCCCCATTTTAAAAGCAAATGTAATTTTAGCTCATAGACCGCTTCTATAAAGTTTTCCAAGATTGTAAGAATCAAAGCAATCGCCGTGATATACCCAATTGCTTTTGTTTCTAACCGATTTTTCATTTCTAAAGATCTATCAAGTTGAGTTAAAATCAACTCTTCCAAATTAATCTTGCTGTCCATACGAAAACCTCCTAAAAATATATTTTCAACGCCCATACGAGCATTGTTTGCTGAATAAACTCTGTTCAATTCCACTTCATTTGTCACAATCTCCCCTATAAAAATAATTCTTATACGATATAATATTCTCAACAAATCAAATCGGAGGCACACTATGGCAACATCAAGCATTTTTACCAATGTACACATCACCACCAAAGAGAGGGCGGAAAAATTCGCCCGCGCACTGGAACTCGCCGAGCAGGACGGCTTGTGGCAACCCGACCCGAATTTTAAGGTGCATTTTACGACACCAGAAGAAAATGAAGAGCTTATGAAAAGATGGAACGCACGGCACAAGCATGGAGCGAAATGAATTATCACATTACGAATATTCTTGAAATGCTCGAAGATGAATCGGGGAAATATTCTGAAGAACGAGAAAGTGATGTGCGAAATCTTATAGATTCTTTCTCTTGTCAGCTCAATGCCGAAATCGAATATTTCTTGCATCATAATGCCATTGAGTTTGCCAAGCGCAAACAGTGCATTACTTATTTCATACGGGATTTCAATGGTGAGCTTGTCGCCTATTACACCAGCGACACAAACCGCTTCCGCGAATTCGGCACTCGCGAGTCCAAATCTGAGAACATCACTTACAGGCAATTTCTCCGTTTGTTCTAGCATTTTCCGCCCTACTTCCCCACAAGCGGGAAGTTGCTCTGCTTCCTTAAATCCACCTGCGGGTACTGCTCGTAGCCCCACTTGGCGTAACTGTAATCGGGAACTTTTTCTTCAGCATACGCGCTCAACTCCGAGAGCGACACATAGCCGTCCTTGTTCGCGTCCGCTTTGCCGCTTAAGCCTTCAAGAATCTCATACGTGAAGATTCCGTGACCTTCGTAGCCTTCCATTGCCGATTGCGTGTCCGAAGAGGCGGCGATTGTCGCTTGACCTGTCGCGCGGGAAAGCCTGTCAATCGCGGTCTTTTCCGCCATGCCGCGCGCGCCCGTTGAGATGAATGCGCCCGAATTGCAGGTGTCGAGCATGACGAGCGTTTTCTGCGCCTTGATTTTTGAAAGCTGCTCCGTGATGAAATGCTTTGAGACCGCAGTTTCGGGAACGGACTGGGCGTTTCGGAATCTGAAATTAACGGGGATAAAATAATAGTCGCCGTCGGTGTGAGTCGTGCCGTGTCCCGAAAGATAGAAAATGAAAACATCGTCCGCACCAACTTTGGAGGCAAGCGAGTTGAACGCACTGCAGATTCCGTTTGCCGTGACATCTCCATCAAAAATAGAGGTGACATTTACGCTTTGATACAGATTTCCTTTCACACTACGGAACTGGTCTGCAATCGAGGTTGCGTCTGGAACGGCATAGTTGAGCCAAAGGGAGCGGTCGCGGTATTTGTTCACGCCCACGGCAAGCACATAAAGGTTCGGCTTTGCGGTCTTTCCCTGCCAAGTTATTTTTGCTGTTGCGTGAAGACTTTCGATTTTTCCGGCTGAGTTATAGGCATAGGCTTCAAGCGTGTTTTCGCCGTTTTGGAGCGTGAGAAGATGACCGAATTGTGTTGTCTTTCCGCTGGACTTTTGCGTAGTGGAAGTCGAACCGCCTACAAGTTCCAGTTTCCGTGAGCCGTCGGCAAGCTGGATTACTTTTCCGTTGATTTTGAGATAGACCGAGCCGATTCCGCCTCCCATGTCCTGAACATTAAAATTCACCGTAATGTCGCGGTTGTTTGTCGCAGGAGGTGGATTTACGAACGACACGAGCGGGGCTTCGCCTGTGGAAACGAGTTCTGCGAGTGATATTGTGCCCTCTTCTTTTGAAATATCCTCGCCACGAATTTTTGCTGCCACAAGGTCAGGGCGGAAGAGCGTTTCGGCATACTGACCGAGTTCTGAGACTTCCATGCCTCTTACAACATGTACAAACTTTTGTATTCCTCCCGGACTGCCAGTGAAGTACCCTTCTGGGGTGTAAGTAATCCAGTCACCGAATTCATCAGCACAAGTAGTAGAAAGCAAGTTACAAGTCTTTATATCATAACACCGAATCAATCCGCCATAAGTAAGAATAATAATTTTTTTATCATCCGATGAAAAAAACATATCTTTAATAATATAACTATCTATTGTCTTTATTCTTACAAGATTTTTTCCTTTGAGTGAATCTATAGAAATTTCTCCATTTGAAAGCATACGAGCAATATTCATTCCATTGTTTGAAAATGCTGTTTGGAACGATTGTTCTTTCCACTCGCAAAGAAGCGTCCACTTTTTTGTATCAAATAGTTTATCTCCAAAACAGCAATATTCATCATTAGAAGAAAACGAAATACCATAGCTCCCAGAAAAAACATACTTTTCACCTGTTTTTATATCAAAAACGGTTGAATTTGAATCTCCAAACCCAAAAGTAGATACATACAAAAAATTTCCATAAGGGCTTAATTTAAAATCATAGGTACTAGTATATGGAGCATTAAACTTTTGAACCACATCGCCTTTTTCTTTGTCATATATATATATTCTAGTATCAAAAGTCATACAAGCTATGAATGTCCCTGTAAGATTTGCACTTAGACGATCAGCTCCCTCTTTTTCATTGAATGTTCTTGTTGTTTCATGTTGTGTGAAATCATAAAAACATATACCTTCTTTTCCGCAATAATATACGCCTTTGTCACATACGGACACAGGCTGATTTCTACTATAAAATTTTGTCATTTCAAAGGCATTAGGAAGTATTTGTTTTTCAAAATTACTGTTGAACATAAAGCGATACTTCGTAGTACCACCAAAATATGAATCTTTTAATGTGTGCGAAAAAAAAGAAAACCCATTTGCGCCAGAAATCCTCTTTATAATCTCTCCAGTAAATATGTTTCCAATTATTATATTATGATTGTTTCCTATCGCAAAATTTCTTTCGTCTGGGGATACTGCTATGGAACTTGTTGCTGAAAAGCCATCGTTCACTTTTTGTGACCAAACAACTTTCCCAGTTTGATAATCAATCATTTTTAAAAAGTTGTCCGCAAGCAGAAGTACTTTTCTATCATTTGATAAGAATTTTATATCTTCCGCATAATCTCCTTCCTTATAAAAAGAATATTCAATTTTGTCCGAATTTATTTTATGAATAAATACATTAGGTTTGCCTTTTTGTATTTTGTGTAAACAACAAGCAACAAAGTTATTGTCCGAACTTATATCAGTCTTTTCTAATGCTTTTTTAAAATTTATCGTATTAATAATTTTTCTTGCTTCTATATCCCATACAACATTTAATGTGTGCTCGTTTTTATCCCAGGCAATAGCTGTTATATATTTACCATCATTACTGAGGGAGGCACCATTAGAATAATAGCTATAGCGAGAATCTTGAAGGATAAACTGTTCTTTTATAGGATTTAAATCGTAAAAATAAATATTTTTATGCTCAATTAAAATAAAATGTTTTGCATCGCGAGAAAAAAACACATCATCCAAAGAATAGTACAGCTGTTTAGAAAACACAATTTTGCCGGTCTGAACATTACATATCTTAACTATGTTTCTATCAGAATCAGATTCGTATATAACATATTGTCCGTCTGCCGAAAAGTCCGCCTTACAATTGGTTCTGGCAGGTATTGTACAAATAAGAAAGCCCGTATCTACTTCCCAAATTTTTATTTCATCTTTGGCCGACATTATATACTTGCCATCTGCACTGTATTTTATATGTTTCGGTCCACCATTATGCCATTCCTGCACCACTAGTTCAGGCGGTTTTGAACTTGGCTCTGCTGGCACTAATTTAAAGTCTGCATACAAGAAGCTTACTGTATACAATGTGAAAGAAATCATAAATATAGATATTTTCTTCATACGAACAATCTCCTTAATAAAAACTATTCATCTGCTTTATCAAGAACACGAATAATGGGTGGTCGCCGAGAAGTTTTTTTAGTCATTGTGCGACAGTTTCTTCTTATAGTTTTTCGTCTAGAATTTGTTATAGTACCTCTTTTTTTTTGAGAAGCCGAATGTAGTTCTATACCGTTAAGTTTTACGATGGTCCTATCGCTATATGTAATATCAATACGAAGAATTCCGTCTTCTTCATTTTTCTCTAACTTTATAAATTCGTTCGCATCAACTTTTTCCATAATATTACACTCCTCTAGCAATAAACAAAACGACACTTGCCATAACAAAACCGAAAAGTAAAAGCATTAATCCTCTTGAAACAAATATGTTAAGTTTATCAAGAATCTTTAATGTATTTTCGTTTACGGCTGAACAGTCTTCCATTTCTTTTAGTAAATCTGCATCGTCATTTTCAGAAGGTTCTTCATAACGATTCATCAAGTCATCGATACGCAAATGGTCGATAGGTCTAGGCAAAAGCATTATTGCACATAAAATAAGCAACAAAACGCCTAATCCAAAGAACGTAATAAAAAACACGATACACACAAGTTTTATTTTTTCGTCCAAAATATTTTTCGGAATTTCAAACCAAAGTTGCACAAGTATGGTCAGTATCAATGCGATGACAGTTAAATACCCGACAGCCTTTGTTTCTAGTGAGTTCTTCATTTCGAGAGATCTGTCAAGTTCTCTATGAATCAAATCTTCAATTCTAATCCTATTAGACATACATGCCTCCTTTTGCATAGTTTTGAGGTAAACTCCTATAAAACAACATTTTTATAAGAATTTAATGCTCTAATTTCCAAACCTGAAATTTATATTTTTTTCATCCATAAAAAAATCTCCTATGATTTATTTTTATTGCATTTTGGAACGAATAGAATCTGCCTTGTTCCTTTTTCGTACAAAATTCCGTCTTTCGAATAATACTTCGGATTTTTCTCAGAAACAGTAATGCTTTCAAAGTTACAGTACTGGTGTAGTCCAGATGCATCAGTTTTAGGGAATCCCGTATCGAGATTTATGTCTATGCAGGTGTCTGGAATATAAATAGATTTGGGCCGTTTACATTGAAAAAAGGCATTCCAACCGATTTTTTCAACACCATTTTCAATTTCCACAGTTTCCAAATCTTCACCATATTTATAGATTGAGACACCGCTCGCATATAAAATCTCTTTAACGGCATAACTCTTTCCTTTATGAGTGACTTTTGAGGGAATCTTTACATTCTTTGTTTTTGACGGGAGTCCGCAGACAATCGCCTCGCCACTTGGGATTTCTTTTGAAATTCCTGTATAATCATCCTCATAGTGATTTACACAGAATGTAAGTCCTGCTTCGGTGAAAGTTTCTGAAAAAAGAGAAAATGGAAAAAATAAGTACAGTAATAATAAGAGCCTTTTCATACCCTAAATTTCCTTGCGAAATTCATATATTTCAATTATTTCACCACCCTATATCTCACAATTGCCTCCGCCGTTTCCGCATTCTCGTTTGCGAATACGAATGCCCTCGTTCCCATCATCTTTTTCTGGTTCGGCAAGTCGCTCTCAACTGTTGCCGCATACACCTTCACGCTCTCGTTGCCAAAGATTCCGTCCTGAACACGAAGAACAGCTCCGGGAATATCGGGGAAAATTCGGCTTTCGCCCGCGCGGATAAAATTGCTCTGCATGGGGAGCCATGTCTCTTCTTTGTGAGCGTCCGTGCAGAGAATCGCAAGGTACGAGCTTTTATCCGCGCTCACCTTGAACCGTATGACATCCCTTGGATGCAGAACAGTCACTTCTTCTCCCCTTTCGTTTATCATTGCAACGGTCACGCCAAGAGGATTTTTTTCATTATTCTTTGCATCGTTTGATTTTGTTCCGACTTTCGGTTTCGGGGATTTTTTCGACTTTTCAATCTGAAATTTCAATTCCTCGTCTTTTTTGCTCACCTTTCCTTTCCATGATACGAGGACTTTCTTTGTCTCCACCTGTGTCGCCTTAATGAAAAGATTCCAGTATTTCGCGCTTTCGGTAAACTCTCCGATAATCACGCAGTCAACGCCAAGCTCCCGTCCGATTTCCTGAATCGTTTCGTCGCTCACAGCCCCCGACTGCTGATAGTCAAGTTCGTTTGAAATCAGGTTGTGGGTAAATTCATCATGGGCGATTACATTTCCTGCACCCAATCGGCGAGTAAAATAATGTGCAAGCTCATCAACGATGTAATCCGAGACCGCCCAGTATTCGGTATTGACATCAAGTATTGCGAGAGACTTAACCTGCCCTTCGATGTCCGCGCAAACTTCGGTCGCAGCATTGTTCAATAAGTCCTCAAACGGAATGTCCTTCGCAAAAAGCGGAAATGTGGCGAAACAGGCAAAAACAGCGGCGAAAAATTTGATTGATTTGTTCATTGTAATCTCCAATAATATGACTTGAGCCCCTTCGATAAAACTTAGGGGCTACGAAGTCAATCAATATTCATAAAAAGTTCATTACCTTACACCATCTCCATGACAGTAACTGCATTTTCCTGAGCCATCATAAAAGCAATCAGAACATTTTCCTCTGGAGCAATGACTACAACTCTTATCAAGCAGTTTTCCATGCATAGAAAGTTTTCCAGTTCCTTTGCAAAACTTGCATCGACCGGTACCACCACATGAATGGCATTTTCCGGTTCCTTTACAAGAAGAACATGTTTTATTTGCAACTAAATGGATGTGCGTGGGCTGAGATTCTAGCAATGAAGATTCTGAATAGTCGTAATCGCATATTTCATTGTTAATTTCTAAATTATTTGCAAAAGCTAGACCACAAAAAGCTGAAAAAAATGCTAATGCACAAAACCAAATTAAGATTCTAAATTTCTTCATAGAAACCTCCCTTTGTGATACTTTTTATATAAAACTGCTGGTGATTTTACTCTCAACGAGAGTGGCATAAAGAGCCATCAACCTAACATATTTATTCCGCCAGGAAATTTTCTTCTAAATCCTGCTTGATTTTTGTGACGGTGCGGGTGTACGCTTGTTCCATTGATTTGCTTCCGATTCTCTGGAAAGCCTTTGAATATGTGTAGACTCCGCTTCCTGCGTTGTTCATAATCAATACATCAACGGATGGGCGAACAAATTCTCCTGCATCGTAGCTTTCTTCTATGCAGGAGATGTCGATCAAGATTTTATATGCGGAATTTGAAACAGAATATGCGTATCCGTATTTTTCGAGGATTGAGGCGACCGTGCTGAAAATCGGGTCGAATTTCCTTTCTTTTTGGTTCATCTTGATTGAGAAAGTCACGCCCTTCTTAATTGCTGCGATTTCGCTTGGAATCAACGCGATTGTCTTTAAATCATTCTGATATTTTTCGGAATCAGAAGGAATGATTATCGTTTCATTGTGAATGTAGCTTTCGGCGAGCTTTGAAAGAACCTTCGCCTTCTGCAAAGCCTGAACTGCAATAAACGGCTCCTTTTCTTTTTGTGCAAACGCCCTGTAAGCGTTCACCGATTCCATCAGTGCAGAAATTCGTGAAGCATATATTTGGGATGCTTCTTTTTTGTTTATATATGCAAGAGCTGAAAATTTGTCAGATTTCTTGTCATAATAGCTTTCCGTAAATTTTACGCAAAAAAATTCCGAGCTTGAGGTAATTTGCGTGATTTTTTTGTAGGACTCATCGCTTGTAAAGACGGATTTGTCGTCGACCATGATTTCCCTTGCAGAATCTACGGCAACTTTGAGATAATCAATCTTCGTATCAAAAAACAAAGAAATGTCGCTCAGGGCTGAGTCCTGAGCTTTTTTTACGGAACTTCCCTCGCCCAGAGCTTTTATATAAGCAGAGTCAGGGAAGTCCTTTTCAGGATTTTTCACCCATGAAGGAATATCTGCACAGAAGGCAGCCCCAGCTATGAAAGTGACTAAACAAAGAAATAATGTCGTTCGCTTCATATTTCTCCTCCTGTGCGAATAAGGTTTATTGAGAGTCGCTTATTTTTCCAGGTTTTATCGAAGCTGCAAGTTCATCAGCCATAGCCGCAGCCTTTTTCATGTCTTCGCTGTCAGGAGCTTTTTGGGCGAATTCTCGAATATAATTTGCGGCTTGTTCCTGCCAGAGATTTTGGTCACAAGCGTAAATGTGAACAACCGTGTAGGTATCAGTGACTTGCTTTGTCGTAGTGTCATTTTGCCGTTGCAAGACCCATGTGTCCGCGATTTTATTGAAACCAGTAAAGCGAGCGTTTGCGGCAGTCGCAAGTAATGTTTTCTGAGAATTTTCGTTCGCAGAAAGAGCGCCGTTGAACCTTGCATCAACAGCAGAATTAAGGGAACGGGCGATATTTACCATATAATTTGCGGTGGCTTCTTCCTGAGCCATTTTTAAATCCTTCGTAGAAGAAGCGTCTTTTCGAACTCTGTCTGTCTCTATGAAGACATAGAATTTTCCGTCAAGACGATTGCGTATGTTGGACGGAAGACCGTCAAAGTCATCTTCCATTGCGGCGATAGCCCAGTCAGGAATACCAGCTCCGACACCCGAGCCTTTCCAGTCGATTTGTTCCCGAGTCACGCTTGTTTGCGCAGGAACAGTTGACGAAGTACCTGCGGAAGTTTCTTTTGTTGTTCCACAAGAAATGAACAGCACCGTACCCGCAGCCATAATTCCGAACAATTTTTTCCTTAAAATCATCATATCTACCTCTCTTTGTAGTGATTTTATAGTCTGAAAACTAGACTTTATTTTAATAATTATAGTTCAAAAGACAGTAAAAACAAGCAAAATTTAAGAAATGTTTAACATTTCTCTTTTTTCACTGGGCGAATCGACTATAATTTTTGTAATTCTTTTGATGTATCTTTTACTTATGGGTATCAGACAGGTTTTTAGGGAGAATTTAAAATACTACAGGAAACAAATGGGGTTGTCTCAGGAAAAACTTTCTGAACTTATCGGTTATGGGGAAACATATATCACGGAAATTGAGAGCTGACACAAATTTCCAAAGCCTGAGACAATCGACATTATTGCAAGCGAGCTTGAAGTCGAGCCGTACCAGTTTTTCATGCCACTTGAAGAACAGAAAAAAGCACAAATTCTCGCAGAATCAAAAAAGTCTGCGGAATTCTCACGAACCCTGCAGACTTTACAGAATCAGATTAACGGATTGTTTGACGGAATTTCAGTTTGAATTTTTATTCCCCAACCTTCCATTCAAGTACATTCCTGTTTTTGGTACTGAAATTTACACCAATCTTGAAAATTTTTCGTTTGTCGGCTGTGTAAGGTTTTGCATATCCTTTTTCTTCGATTTGGGATAGAGCTTCACTAACAGAACCGTCACGCTTAAACTCAAATATATAGATATATTTTTCTGTCTCGACCACACAATCAGCTCTTCCTAACGCTGTATGCATTTCGACATGAACATACTTTCCCAAAAGCATGAAGACTATGTAAATTACATTTTGAAAATCACGCTCCATGATTTTTTCCGCATTATCAGAGATTGAAACATAAGGAATTCTTGCGAAAATCGAAATGAAAATATCCATCACCTCGTCAAGCCTACCTTCCTCAATGTAGTCGTCGAATGTGAATATGTCTATTCCATTACCGTTTTTATCATGTAGATAGCTGGGAGCAAGGCTTTCAATAAAAGCATATTTCACTTCTTCATTTGGATAACCGAGGGTATAACGACCTCTTCTCTCGTCATAATCTTTTATTGTAAGGTATCCGCTTTGATAAAAAAGGGGAACTGGATCTGTATTTTCTGCCCGGTAGTCTAAAAGTTCACGCTCATTCTTGTAGATTGTCTGGGCTGTGAACTGTTTGGCATCGAAATTATCCTGCTCAAGTTTTTCGATTAAGAATGTAGGCGTACCTGTCTCAAACCAAAATGAACGGAATTTTTTCATTGAAAAGGCATTCAGCAAACTGAACGGATTGTACACTCCTTCGCTGTTATCGCAGAAGTGGTATCCGTCATACATCTGCTTAAGCTTTAGAAGGCACTGTTCAAAAGTGAGATTGTTTTCTTTTGCAAGTGCCTTAACCTCTGGGTCAAACACACGATGAATTTCATCTTGTGTAATTCCACAAATTTCAGAGTAATTAGGGGTTACTGAAATATCAGTCAGCTGGTTCAAGTCGCTGAAAATACTGATTTTCGTGAACTTTGTTACTCCTGTAATGAACACGAACTGCAAATGCTCGTCGTAGCTTTTTAGTGTACTGAAAAATCCCTTGAAAACTGCCTTGTTGTGCTTCTGAATTTCGTCTTCAGTTAGCGTTTCCAAAAGAGACTTGTCATATTCGTCAACAAGAACTACGCAGCGAAGACCAGTTTGTTCGTGTGATTTTTCCAAAAGAAAGCGGAACCGTTCTTCAAGAGACTCCTTTTGCCTTTCTTTTCCATAAATATCTTCCCAATCACGCAAATGCTCGTCAAGGACTTCTTCAAGTGCCGAACTTTTGTGGAAATTTTTTTTGTTGAAGTCAAAATAAAACACCGGATATTTTTTCCAGTCGTAGCCGTTTTTTTCTTCCTGCTCAAAAATCCAAAGTCCTTCAAAAAGGTCTTTTCTGCCTTCCCAATAGGCTTTGAGAGTGCTTAAAAAAAGGCTTTTCCCAAATCGGCGCGGACGGCTTAGAAAAACTTGTGAACTTGTATGAACAAGATTATATAAATATCTGGTTTTATCTACATAGAGACAATGTTCGTCACGAAGTTTCTCAAAACTCTGTATGCCGATTGGAAGTTTACGACTGAAATCATAAATATCCATGAACATTATACTCCGCAACCCCGTGCAAGAGCTTCTTTGTAGACTTCCACATATTTTTCGCAGCTTGCTTTCCATGTGAAGTCCTGCTCCATTCCCCGCTTCTGCATCTTTTTGATGTGCGCCTTGCGGTTGTAGTAGGCCCAGACAGCCCACCCCACGGTATCGTAGATTGCGCCTGGTGTGAGGGAATCAAACATGAAGCCAGTTCCATCGCCTGTCTCCTGATTGTAGTTTTCAACCGTGTCAGCCAAGCCGCCCGTCCTTCGTACAATCGGGAGAGTGCCGTAGAGTTCAGAATACATCTGATTGAGTCCGCACGGCTCATACTGAGACGGCATAAGGAAGAAATCGCTTCCGGCTTCGACCAGATGACTCAGAGCCTCAGAATAACCGATTTTTGCCCGTAGATTTGGCAATTTTGACTGGAGATTATTGATTTCATCCTCGCACCATTTTTCACCGGTTCCTATAATGGCGAACTGCACTTTCATATCCCGGCAAATGCTGTAGATTGAGCCGTAAGTGGGGGCGAATACCTCGGCAATACCTTTCTGACTTACCAATCGGCCGACCATGCCAATCAGAGGAATATCGGGATTCACTTCAAGCCCAAAAGCTTCCTGCAGAGCCTTTTTACACTCTGCCTTACCCTTCATGTCAGAGACAGAATAGTTTGCAGGAAGTTCTTTGTCTGTTTTAGGATTCCATGTTGAGACATCAACGCCGTTTACGATACCGCGAACGACATCAGCTCGGACCCGCAAAAGACCGTCCAAGCCGAATCCGCCTTCCATAGTCTGTATTTCGTGTGCGTAAGTTGGTGAAACGGTAGTCACCATGTCGGCACATGAAATCCCTGCCTGCAAGTGGTTGATTGCCCCGTTTCGCTCAAAGCCTGCTCCGTAGTAAAGCCCCCAGTCAATTCCAAGGTCAGGGAATTTGTCCTTGCCGTAAACGCCCTGATAGCCCATGTTGTGAATCGTGTAAACGCTGGCTGTGTGAGAGAAAGCCGGCTGATAACGGCAGACATGCTTTAAAAGAACAGGTGCAAGCCCCGCGCTCCAGTCATGGGCATGAACGATGTCAGGAAACCACTGCAATTTGTTGCAGACCTGAAAGGCTCCATGGCACAAGAGACTGAACCTGTATGGATTATCGAAGAAGTCAGGCTCTAATTTTGTGCCGTAAACGCCGTCGCGACCAAAGCAATTCTCGTGGTCAAGGAAGTAAACCTCGACTTTTGGAAAGCCTGGAAGCGGAGCTTCGTAAACTTCCGTCCACTCCTGCCCCATTCCAACCGGAACCCCCAAAGGACCTTCAAGAGCCGTGAGTTTTTTTCGATCGATTTTATAGTAGCGCGGCATTACGATTTTGACATCGTGCCCCAGAAGAGAGAGATTTCCTGCCAGAGCGGATACAGCGTCAGCCAGACCGCCGGTTTTTGCAAAAGGAACTGCTTCGGCACTTACCATCAAGATTTTCATTTTAATTCCTCCATTGCCTTTGTGAAGGCTTTTTCTGAATTGATTATAGTTTCTTCTGAAACGCAATATGCCAGACGGAACCAACCTTCGCCGCCGAATCCGCTTCCTGGAGCCGCGAGAATCAAGTATTTTTTGAGATAATCACAGAAGTCGCCATCATCACCTGAGAAGCGGGATGGAACCTTGCAGAATAAATAGAAAGCTCCCTGAGGACGGTAATATTCGATTCCAACTTTGTCCAAAATCGCCATGAGTTTGTCCCGGCGGATTTCGTAGCTTGAGTAGTCCACAGGAGCGTCCCAGGATTTAGCTATGACTTTCTGAAAGAAGGCGGGAGCGTTTACGCAGCCCAAAACACGCAGGGCAAATGTAACGGCCTTGATGAATTCTTCCGGAGCGTCTGATTTTGGATTCACCGCTATGTAGCCGATTCGCTCGCCAGGCAGACTCAGGTCTTTTGCAAAAGATGAGACAATGACCGTGTTTTCATAGAATTGGAAGGCCGGAGCGACCTTTGCGCCGTCGTAAACAATTGCCCGGTAAGGCTCATCGCAGACGAGATAAGTGATTCTGCCTGTTTTTTTATTGTGCTCGTTTAAAATCGCGGCAAGTTCTTTGATGTCGGATTCTGAATAAATCTTTCCGCTTGGGTTGTTGGGATTGTTGATTAAAACAGCCGCCGTTTTTGAAGAAAGATGAGCTTTAATCGCCTGTAAATCAAGGGAAAAATCTGCCTTTGAAGGAACTTCAACGAGAGAGCCGTCGTGATTTCTGGCATAATGGCGGTATTCGGCGAAGAAAGGCATGGGAACAAGCACTTCATCCCCTGGATTCAGGAGAGCTTTAAAAACACAATTGAGAGCGCTGGCCGCCCCAACTGTCATAATGACATTTTCCCCCTTTACGGAGACTCCCTGCTCTTTAGTGATTTTTTGAGCGATTGCCTCGCGGACAAAAGGATAGCCCGCGTTGGGCATGTAGCCGTGACAGCCGTGGGAAAGGTCTTTAGCCTCTTCTTGAATAGCCGCGACGACTTTTTGAGGAGGATCCAAGTCTGGATTTCCCAGAGTGAAATCGAAGACATTTTTCTCACCATGCTCTTTTTTAAGGACGATTCCCTCCTCAAACATCTTGCGGATGACAGAAGCGCCTTTTGAATTTATCATTTCCTGAATATGTTTAGCAATCATAGTGAGAATATTATAGCATAAGATTGCGAACTATGCGAGAATTTTATAAAATAAAATAAAAGTCATATTAAAATGAAAAAAACAACTTTCTTTTCCTTACTTTTTCTTTCTCTCTCCACAGTCTTTTCTCAGACACCGGTAAAAATCATGGACGGTGAAATAAATTATCTTTTCAACGAAAGGCTTTCCGAACGGGAAATACTCAATCTGAGAAATGGCGAAGTTGTTTGCAACAGTATCCGAAAAATAAAATTCGCCCGCATTAACCAGATTCCTGAGACCGAGCAGCTTATTTCAAGCGTCGAAGAAGTCAATCCCAATCATCTTGCCGAAATAATTAAAATCCTCCCCTACAGCAAGTATGAAAATATTACGGAAACAGTCGCCACCATGCTTAAAGACGAAGAAAGCTATACGAAAGTTCCCTTTTCAAGGAATGATGACGGAAGCATACGCTATCTCTATTCTTTTGCCCGCATAGAAAACATTGAAAATGATAATGAAAATGAAATAATCACTGAAAAATTCTGTATGCCCCCACTCGATTACTTCACTGGAAAAATCAGCTCGGAAAGATTCGGAAACTATTTTTTTTACAAAATGCAAAACATAAATAAAATCCGCTATAAAATTTTCAGTGCCGTCGGCAAAAAGAAAATGATTGCCGTCATCTCGATTTTCCGATATGGAGACAACTGGATTATTTATGCCCTTGGCGGCGTGGACATAATCCGACTTCCTTTTATTGACAACGCAATTGACAGGGCTTTTTACAATAGAATCAAAACATTTTGTCTCTTTACATTTGAAAGACTTGAGGAATTTGGCTCAGTGGATGAGGGAAACTGATTTTACAAGCGCAAAACTTCATGTCATGCCTCTCACTATTTTCCTTTCCCAAAAATATTCCGTCTTTTCTTGCATTTGGATTATAAATCAAATCCTCTTTTACTGGAAAACCGCACCATGCAAGATGACAGCGGACTTGATGGCGAAATCCTGCCGAAATATGGCAATGGGCTGTATCATGCTCTAAATCAATCGAAATTTCTGTATTGTAAAGCTGGCTTCCGGCTTTTTTCAGCGCGGCTTTTCCCGAGAATTCAGTGACAGGCCGCACTTCCCTTCCATTTTTACCGAAAGGGCGGAATGAGCTTGACAGCATAAAATTTATCTTTTTGTTTTTGCTGTCAGATATTTTTTTAATCAGACTTGAAGGAAGAGGCGGAAAAGAAGCAAGTTTTTCCCCGCAATCTGAAAGCTCATCGATTTCAGCATGGTACCATTTTTCAAAAAGTCCATTTTTTTGCGCCAGAATAAGTGAATCATAACTCTGCTGTGTCGTAGCGATTAGTACAAGCCCCTTTGTCTCCGTATCGATACGGTGAACGAGACCGTGTTCCACTTCTTTTCGACCGTGCACAAGGGCAATTTCTGGAAAAGAGTCAATTGCGGCCGTCAAAATACTGGAATCCCCTTCAAAAAGCGGAGCCGAAGGAATTCCGGCCGGCTTAAAAAGAACGAGAAAAGGTGAATCCACCGTGGGAAAATGAATAATCTGTGAAGTCTCAATTTTCATTTTTAAACCTGCTATATTTTTCATGCAGTGTTTTCAGCACTTTTTTAAACCTGAGCGGAACAGGAGCTTTAAAAACAGAGCGTTCTTTTTGATTTGGAAGACGAATTTTCAGAAGATAGGCATGAAGCATCAGACTCGCGCTTTGAAAGGGAGAGCCTTTTAAAAAATTGCCATAAATCGGATCTCCCATCACTGGACAGCCAAGATATTTCATATGTACGCGGATTTGATGGGTACGCCCCGTTTTAATTCGTATTCTCATAAGGGAAAAGGGACCGTATGTGGCGAAACATTTATAAATCGTGACAGCTTTTTTCCCCTCCTTTGTATCCGTAGCAGCCTTGAAACGCTTTCTGTCGCGGGGGTCACGGATTATCTGTGTCTCGATTTTCCCCTCAAGTTTCTTTGGGTGTCCGCAGCAGATTGCAATATATTCTTTTATGATTCGATTGTGATGCAAAAATTCTTCATGCAGGAATTCTTCTGAAGTACGATTTTTGGCAGTAATAATCACACCGGAAGTGTCTTTGTCAAGACGGTGGATGATTCCAGGCCTTCGTTTTGCAAGGGCTTCTGCATCGGAAAGTTCCACAGAGCCCTGATGAATAGCCTCACGCCCCCAATGATACAAGAGGGCATTCACAAGAGTCCCGGTCCAGTTTCCTGCGGCTGGATGAGTAACCATCCCCTGTTTTTTGTTCAGGACGCAGACATTTTCATCTTCGTAGATAATATCTAGAGGAAGATTTTCAGGCTCGATATCCTCTGGAATATTTTCTTCCCACTGAAAATCAATGATGTCACCGGCTTTAACTTTCGCAGAGATTTTAGTTTTTTTCCCGTTGAGAAGGATTTCCGTGACTCCGCTTTTTAATTTTGAGCGGTTCATTGAAAATCCGCCAAAATCATCTTGGGGAATTGAGGCAATATATTTATCAAGGCGCATTCCCCCCTCAAAGGTCTCAGGAACTTTTGTGCTAAAAAATGGCACTCTCAACTCCTTCGATGTAATCTTCAGGATGCCGTCTTTCCATTTCAAGTTCTCTTTTTAAACGCTCCTCAGCCTGAGAATCAGTCTCTTCCTCATGCATTTTAGGTGTCATTTCTTTTGCCGGGGTGATTGTATAGGGCTGCATTTCGCGGAGTTTTTTCAGCCTGCTTTCTTTTTGAGAACGACTTATCAGGTTTATAGTCAGGTCTGTAAGCCCTAGGGCAAGACAAGTTACGGCAGAAATCTTAATGATATTCCATTGATCGTCTTCAGTAAAGGAATCTGTGCTTTTATCGAGAGGATTTCTGAATTCGCCGTAAGTAATGAGGGAATAGCCTACCGTTGTCCATAGGGTAACGAATGGGAGAGAGCCAAATGTGATTATCTCGGTGCGGCGCAAATCCTTAGTCCATTGCGGAAAATTAATATCGTCATAATTGGAGCTTGCGGAATCAGCCGCAAAGATACTCTGGGCGGAGAATGAAAAAAGGAGAAGAATCGAAATGAGGGATACCTTTATTTTTTTCATATTTTATATGACTTTGTTCAGGGAATCAGAAAGTTCCAGAAGCTTATCCAGTCCCAGATTCTCTGCCCTCTCGCTTGCTTTTATTCCGGCCTCTTCAAGGGCTTTATCAGTTTTTTCGGCTTCAGCAAGGGCAAGAAGATTATTGCGGATTGTTTTTCGCCGTGAAGAGAAAAGCTGTCTTATCATCCTCATAAATAATTTTGGATTTTCACAACGGGGAAAATCGTCTTTTTTAGTCATGAGAACGGCTCTGCTCGCAACATTTGGCACAGGCCAGAAATTTCCTCCAGCCAAGTCAAGGATATTTTTTGTTGTGTAAGCCCACTGGCATAAAACAGAGAAAGAAGAATAATTCTCGCTTCCTGGGGCTGCACTCATACGCTGGGCGACTTCTTTTTGAATCGTGACCACAGCTTTATCAAAGCGAACACCTTCATTGATAGTGTCAGCGATAATCGTTGCGGCTACATTATAGGGAAGATTTCCGAAAAAACGATCAGCCTTACCATTTTCGTCATAGAACTTTTTCCATGTTTTAAGCACATCGCCTTCTACAAGGGAAAAAGTCCCATTCCGCATGAATTCATCAAAAAATTCTCTGAGTAAACGGGCGAATCCATGGTCAATTTCAAATGCCGTCAGGCTGGCTCCACGAGAGAGAATTTCATCGCTCATACAGCCCAGACCCGGTCCAACCTCCCAGACAGTGCTTCCATTTGAAATATCGAGGCTGTCGATTATTTTTTTTCTGGCATCGGAATTCACAAGAAAATTCTGGCCGAATTTTTTTTGCATTGCCATGCCGTTTTCGTCCAAAAAGTCTTTTAATGCGCTGGGACTATTATAATCAGGATGCTTCACCGTTTTTCCCTTACCTAAAACTAAAAAATAAAACGAATGTACTAATTAAAAGATACAGACCATTCATAATAGCACTTATTGGGGGTGAAAGAAAAGGCAGAATCAGGCAAATAATTATCCCGAAGAGACCTGTATACAAAAAAAGAAATACAAGGGGAGCAAGAAAAAGCGAGGCTATTATCCCCTGAGGCATCAAAGTTCCGAATAATTTTATTGAAACAGGAGCTGTGGCAAGTTGAGCTGCCGTTGAGTCAGAAAGCGACAGGCGCAGACGATGAGGAATAAAAACCGGGTATACTTTTCTAAAGACCTTGCCAAAAATTATAATTCCTCCAAGGGAAGCATACGAAAACATAAAAGCAGGTTCAAAAATATGATTAGAAAAAATCAGAATATGCAGAATAAAGCAGAGCGAAAGCAGCGTCAAAGCATCCGGTCTGTTCATTCGAAAAAGCGAATTCAAATATAGGATAAGTGCGGCAAGAAAGGCTCTGAATAAAGACGGGGAAATTCCTGCGAAAAAGACGAAAAAACTTACGGCACAGAGCTGGAGAGCATCCCCGAAATTGCGTCCCCCTGCCTTACGGCCAAAAAAACAGGCGACAGCTCCGAAAAGTCCCAGATGCATTCCTGAAAGAGCGAGTATGTGAGAGAGTCCTGAATTTCTGAATGCATCAGAAATAGATTTTTCTGTATATTCCCGGCTTCCCGTAAGCAGAGCCAACAAAAGACCTCCAGCCTTTCCCCAGCTGTACATAAGCCTCTTGAATTGAAGTCGGCAGACAGCCCTAAAACGATAAAGTCTGCTTAATAAAGAATTTCCCTCCCAGCCAAGACCAAAAGCTTCTTTTACGAGATAAGAATCTTCAAATTCTGTTTTTTTTATCTTCTCCACAGAAAGACGCAAACGGGCACCGCTTTCAATAAGGGGAATTTTTCCATCATCCGTTTTCGCCCTGCTATAAAGCTTTCCGGGGTAAAAAGATTCGACGATAGCTTCCGGTATATAGAGAGTCACATCTCCACTGGCTTCAGAAACAGCCGTCTCAGAAGCAGCCCTGAAAAGAACAAAACCGGTCTTGTAGGAAGAGCCGAACAGGGGACTTTTGACAGGATTTGAGGAAACCCAGCCTTCTAAAGTCCTAATCTGTGTCTTATCCAAAAGCGAATGAAAAGTCCGGCATTTTTTTACCGGTACAATTCCCGAATAAAAAAGGAAGGCCAGTATTCCTGCGGATAAAAACAAAGGATTTTTTACCAATTCAATTTTGCGAGAGATTCTTTTGCCGCATCGATAACTTCCAGCGGATATGTGAGATATGTTACAGTCAGCAGTGTATCAAAGGCAGTTTTGTCTCCCAGCACTCCTAATGCAGATATGAGAGCAAGAACAACGCTCTTGGCAGGCATTTTGCCGTCGGCCGAGCCGACCTCTACTTTGCCATTGCATTCTGAGAGCATATCCGTAAGAGTTTGAGCCAGAGAAGACGAAGGTATCTGAACGGAAGTTTTTATTATTTTGATAAAATCTTCCTCAGTCATGCTTCCGTCTTCATAGGCCTTTTTTGCAAGAATAACATTACTGTTAATAACGCCGGATGCATGGGACCATTTATATTTGGTTAAAACTTCCTGTGTCTCCAGCTGTAATGCAGTGAATGCTTTTTTTGACTCCTCATCGGATGCTTTCATTTTCTCTGCATTATTAATAGCGATTAAAAGTACATTTTCGGCAATGGAACACAAAGAATTCTCAGAAATTTTTTCTGAATTGTGCAAAAGATTGAAAAAATGAGCTGAATTCACAATATTTGAGATTGAAAAAATTTTAATTACATCGGCAAAGGAATCTTTTGAGAGAAGAAGAAGGGCTTCATCCGTGCTTTTTTTATATTCCGGCCAAATATTAGACGACCAGATATTGTAAATTATAGACAGAGAATTTTCGTTCCCTTCTTGCCCCAGAGTAACGATGGCTCCTTCCATGACATTTTCAGATGACTCACCCGCCTTATAAGCGGCAGATAAATAATCATTAAGGAAGTCAACAAGAAGAGATTTGTCGTCATTGGAATAGAGATTAAGTTTTTCAATGATTGATTTGCGTAAATCCTTGTTTTTGAAGATTTTGAAAATGGCCATCAGCCGCTCTGAGATTAGTTTCTGGCTTGAGACCGTGAGCTGCCTGATTTTTTCAGGCTCTGACGGAAGAGCCTGTACGGTGACGGTTGTCAGACTGATGAATTCCGCATCGGCTGAAAGAGAAGCCGCGTGCTCAATGGAAAAATCCAGACTTTTTTTTATGACAGGAAAAATACTATTGTCTTTTATGTTTTGGATAATCTTAATTTTTTCGGCCAGACTTCCCTTTACAAAGGCTTTTTCACTGGCTGATGTAGCAGCAAAAAGAAGAGAAGAAATCAAAATCAAAAAATGAATAAGGAAAATTCTTTTTTTCATGCTACACTTGTTCGCTTCCGCTTACGGTTTCACTGACAAGAACCTTTGTGTCTTCCACATTTTCATCACCAGTAGGCGGCTGATTATTTTCTTCGGATTCATGCTGAATGTCTTCACTTGAATTCTCCCCTTTAAGAGTGTAATTCCCATCGTGAATTTGAGCGGCTTCCAGCTCTTCTTCCTGCTCGACTTCCGCAAGTGCAGTAAGCTCGTCTTTTTTCTCTTCTGAGAGGTCACGGTAAATGAATGCGAGAATATTATTTTTCATTTCTTTTTCGATGTGGAGACACTCAAAATGCAAGCGGGATTGATTTTGCTGGGCGTTATACTCAACCGCACGGATAATGCCAAACATCACGATAAAATTGCCGTCTATCTCAAACTGAATCTTTATTTTTATGTTTTGCCGCCCCTTTCCGCCGATACGAATCATTGCCCCGTCTTCAGAGATATCCTCAAGGAGACATTTATATCCAGGATCCACCTCGACGGAATCGAAAGAAGGCTCTTCTTCCTCAATAAAATAAAGCTGTGCATAGATTTGGCAGGCAGCCCTTATAGACTTCCGTTTTTGAGCACGCTCAAGTTTGTTCGTGTGGGCAAGATAGATGACGCTCTGCCCCTGAAAAACACCGGAATTAGTGACCCTTGTATCAAAAACATAGCCGGCATCGCCCTTTCGCCAGAGATAGACGCTGATATCCTTCATGACCCACTGATTTCCGTCGATTACACGGACATTTTTTTGCAAAGGAAGGCGAATAATAAGTTCATGACCGACACTTAAAATTTCTGATGAAAAAACACCTTTTCCTTTGAGAATAATCCTGAGCCGCTGACCTTTTTCAAGGTATTTCGTTGATTCGAGACCTTTTTTGTTTTCATGGTCAAGGTCGATTTTTGTGCGGTAGTTATAAAGCTTATTTATAAAATTCTGTGTAGATTCAAGGGACTCCGTGCCATTTGCTTTTGAATCCAAGACAATCTTCGAAATAGCCATGTTAAGCGTAGGAACGGAAACATAAAGCTGCATGGGTTCTTCAATTTCGGCTTCTTTTGCAAGCTTCCAGAGTAAAGTGATTTCGCTAAATTTAAAACCTTTATCCTGCCCCATCATAAAAAACTGAATCGGAACCTGAAAGATAACCAGCAGTTTTATAATGAGAAAAATGCAGATAACTGTTATAAATAAAACTAAAAACACACCTTATTCTACTATATCAATGCGTTTCTTGTCAAAGTGTGGGGAATTTATGAATTTTCTGAGGCTTTCCTTCCAGTCAGGGATTACAATCCCCAATGTTTTCTGAATCTTTGACTTGTCAAGGACTGAATAAGCTGGTCTTTTCGCAGGCGTGGGATATTCCTCTGTGGTGCAGGGATTGACCAGACACTTTTCGTTCCTGAGGATTCCCGCCTCAAAAGCCTGTTTTTTGATTTCCTTGGTGAAGTCAAACCAGGTCGTCTCCCCCTCGTCAGTCACATGATAGATTCCATTGGGAACTTTTTGAAAATCGCTTTTTTCCTCTGGATTTCCGAGGCGACTCTCAATGATTCTTGCAATCACGGAAGAAAGAGTGAGGCAGTTTGTAGGCGTTCCCCTCTGGTCAGCGACGACTTTGACGCTTTCCCGGCTGTTCATGGCACGAATCATGGTATAGACGAAATTTTTTCCGTAAAAACCGTAGAGCCAGGCCGTGCGCAAAATGTAAAAATCATCTGTTTCTGAGGATACAGCCTTTTCGCCAGCGGCCTTTGTCTCGCCGTAAACTCCGATTGGCTTAATGGGAGTGTCTTCTGCAATTGGAGAAGAAGCCGAGCCGTCAAAAACATAGTCAGTTGAAATATGGATAAGGGGACAGCCGATTTTTTTTGAAAGTCTGGCTATATTTCGCGGTCCTTCTTCATTCAGGGCGCGGGCAAAATCAGCGTCGGTCTCAGCCTTATCCACGGCCGTGTAAGCCGCGCAGTTTACGATAAATGAAATGTCCTTACCTGAGGCAAAGCCTTCAAGGGCAGCATAATCAAGGATAGAGACATTGCTATCAGTTCCTGTGTAAGAAAGATTTTTTTCTTCAAGAGTGCGGCACAATTGCGTGCCCAGCATGCCGTTACAGCCGATAATCCAAACCATAAGTCTTTTATACCCCCTCACAGAGGGCACAGAGTTCACAGAGGAAATTCTGCATTAGGAAATCTTTCTCTGTGTACTCCTAAGCTCCGTGAGTAATTTTTATTTTCTTTCGCCGTAGTTTTTTGAAATCCAGTTTTTGTACTCGCCGCTCAAAATGTGGTCTACCCAGTCCTTGTGGGAAAGATACCAATTTACCGTAAGCTCTAAGCCCTGCTCGAAGGTCATTTTTCGCTCCCATTTAAGCTCTTTTTTGATTTTTGAGCAGTCGATTGCATAGCGGGCATCGTGACCGGGGCGGTCTTTTACATGAACGATTGTCTTTTCAACATCTTCTGCGGATTTGTTTACTTTTGGAGCGGTAAGCTCGATTACTTTGTGCAAAAGCTTGATGTTCTGCCATTCGTTTTCGCCGCCGATGTTGTATTTTTCGCCTGTCTTACCAGAATTTACAATCTGCCATACAGCCCTGTTGTGATCCTCGACATAAATCCAGTCGCGGATATTCTTTCCCTCACCGTAAACAGGAAGGTTCTTTCCGTCGCGGATATTTGAAATCATAAGAGGAAGGAGTTTTTCCGGGAACTGATAAGGCCCGTAGTTGTTGGTGCAGTTTGAGAGAGTAATCGGAAGACCGTA
>JAFUHS010000154.1 GCA_017468745.1 Treponema sp.
CATAGCCGTGAGCACAGACGAGGCGATTTTTTCGTCCATTGTGCCGTCAGTCAGCTCTCCGATGAAACTTGCCGTCTGCTCCCTGGAAAGAGGCTCTTTTTTGTCAATAAGCTGATTCAAAATCAAAACATGGGAAATGTTCTCGCGGCTGTAGTTGAGGAAGGCTTTGAATAGGGCGTCACCTTTTTCTGAGGCGATTGATTCTGGATGAAACTGCACGCCCTCAATCACAAGCTTTTTGTGGCGGATTCCCATGACATCTCCGTCTTTTGCCCTGGCAGAGACTTCAAATTCTTCAGGCAAAGTGCTTTCGTCAACCACGAGGGAATGATAGCGGGTGAAAGAGCCTTTAAGTCCGATTGTGCGGAAAATTCCCCGGCCGTCAGTCTTGATTTCCTCGACGATTCCGTGGCGGATGTACTTTGCCCCCACGATTTTTGCCCCGAAAGCCTCTCCAATTGCCTGGTGGCCAAGGCAGATACCAAGAATGGGCACTTTTCCGGCAAAATGGCGGATTGCTTCTATTGAAATGCCAGCCTCAGAAGGTCTTCCAGGTCCCGGCCCCACTACGATGTGACTGGGCTTTGCCGCCTCAATGTCAGCGACGCTGGCTTCTTCCGAGCGGAAAACGCAAACCTTGCTGCCAGAAACCCGCTCCAAACTCTGAACGATATTGAATGTAAAACTGTCTTTGTTATCGATAAATGCAATCATTTCTTTCCTCCTTCAAATACGCTTCTCAAGGCACCAAGCTTTTCGTTGGTCTCTTCCCACTCACGGTCGGCGTTACTGTCGTACACGATTCCGCCGCCAGCCTGAAGGCTCCAGACTTTTCCCTGCTTTAAGGCACAACGGATTGCGATACAGAAATCCAGATCGCCGTTCGACTGAATGTAGCCGACAGCCCCCGCATAAAAGCGCCGCTTTGTCTTTTCAAGCCGGCTCAAAATCTGAATCGCGCTGATTTTTGGCGCCCCGGAGACCGTTCCGGCCGGAAAGGCAGCCCGTAAAACCTGAATTGCCTTGTAAGCAGGATTTACCTTTCCCTGAACATCAGAGACGATATGCATTACATGGCTGAAAAGCTCCACATCCATAAATCGGGCAACTTCCACGCTTCCGTTTGTGCAGACCCGCCCCAAATCGTTCCGTGCCAGATCAACCAGCATAAGGTGCTCTGCCCTCTCCTTGCCGTCATTCAAAAGCTCTGTTTTCAAGGCCTCGTCCTCAGCGGAATTTTTTCCACGGCGGCGGGTTCCTGCAATCGGCCTGATTGAAGCCACACCCTCACGCACACGCACAAGACTTTCAGGGCTTGAGCCAACCAGCTGCCTCTCGCCAAAATCAATATAGAAAAGATAGGGACTTGGATTCACAGCGCGCAGCCTTCGGTAAATCTCCAAAGCAGAATTGTCGCACTCAAGCTGGAGGCGGCGGCTTGGAACTGCCTGCAAAAGATTTCCCGCGATGATTTCCTTTTTAATGGCCTCGACTTTTTCCTTATATTCCCGCTCGCTCTGCTCAAGATTCGTAATCGTGCGGACAGGGCAAGGCTCTTCGGGAGCCGAAAGATAAGAGAAATCCATATCGTTCAGGCGTTTTTTTAAATCAGAGACAGCCTTATCCAAATCAATCTGATGTTCGTTATAATTCAGGGCAAAAACATGGAGCTTTTCGGTAAAATGGTCAAAAACCACATAGATGTGACCGGCCACAAATTCACTTTCAGGGATATGAAGCTCGTCAGTCTGGGGGGCAAGCATGATTGTGTCACAGCGGGCAGAAAATTCGTAGCTTAAATAGCCCAGGCCGCTTGAAGGAACAGGAATTGCATTCGGGCTTTCAGAGCCGTCCTCGTTATGAACGACGCTCATATCGTTCTGCCGGGCAACATACAAAAGGGCGTCAAGGATGTCAGGCTCATGCAAGACCCGGCTTCCTGGAGCACTGGTCTCACCCGTGGTATTTTTTTCCTTATAAGGCAGGCGGCGGCCGTCAATCAGAAATGCGACCCCCTCTTCGTCCTGCACGATGTGAAATGCCGGTTCCAGCAAAAGAATTGAATAGCGTTCCTTTCCCCTGGCAAAGCTGGCGCTCTCCAAAATTGCCGTAGCCCCGATTTTCCGCGCCAAAGAAAGCGGCGTATAGCGGTCGCAGGGCAGTGAAAAATAAAGTGAATCTGTTCTGCTCATAAAATCCTCCAAAGGGGGAAGTCTCCCCCTCGCTCCAAAGCGTTGCTTTTACGCTACCCCCTCTGCGGGAGTCCCCGCAACGCCCCTGTGTTACTATCTAAA
>JAFUHS010000155.1 GCA_017468745.1 Treponema sp.
CTTAAAACTAGAAATAACGCCGAAAAAATCGCTCCAGATAGCCCCAAATAATCCCAAATAGCCCCGGAAAAAATGTCACTTTTTCCTATAATTTTTCATCAAAATTTTTTGAAAATGACAATTGATTAGATTAAAAGCACTGGTCTTTATGGCTGGTGCTTTTTTTTTATATAATTATTTTATTGAAAATTATGTCTGTTTTGTCTAAAAACCTGTTTGTTTTAATCCAAAATCTTAAAAAAATCCTTAAATTTTTGTAAATTATAGCTGAATAGTGCAAATATTGCGATGAAAATAATTTTCCGACATCGATATACTACGATTAGAAAAAGTTTATGTCAAAATTTTGTGAAGTAGTTAATCTGCTTCAATTTGTTCCAATTTCAAAAAGGGGGAAATTGTGAAAAAAGTTTTCAAAAAAATATCGGGCGTAATCGCTTCAGGCTTGATGCTTTTTGCGGTTGCTTGTTCTGTGGATTCCAGCGATGATTCATCTACTGCTCCAAGTGTTAATACGGGAAGCGGCCCGTCTGTTAATCCTGAGGATAATTCAGGTTCAGAAAGCAGTAGTAATTCGGGAACGACTCCTGTAACTCCAGGTGGAACTGGCGCAACGGATGTTATGGATACTCCGACTGCCGCAGATGTTTCAAATGCAGAAGTGAAAATCGTAAAATCAGAAGGCTGGCTCAACAGTGCTTATATCATCTTTGAGCAGGTTGAGGGCGCGACATACAAGGTTCTATGCGATGATGTTGAAATCGACGCTCCTCTCATCCGTTACTACGATACATACACATACTACGAACAGAGCGAAGACGCGGATCTGCAGGTGACATGGACAAAAAAGACCCTCTCGAAGGTAGTCCGCGCCGACGCCCTCGGACTCGCTGCCGGTGAGCATACGATGAAGGTTTGTGCGGTTGGGACTGAAAACACAAGCAGCTATTCTACAGCTACGATGAAGGTCATCGACCACGATAGGAGCGGATTTGCCTTCGCGCCGGAAGCAACAACGACACCTGGCGCATACAAGGCTGACGGAACGCTAAAAGACGGTGCCATCGTTATCTACCTTACTCAGGGAAACAAAAAGACTTTAACTGCCACAATCGGTGGAAAGTCATACACTGGCATTCAGGAAATCACGCAGGCAATCAAGACTAAGAACACTAAAAATCCTATCGACATCCGCATTGTCGGAACTGTGACGGCCGAGAGCAACGACCTCTCATGCGCCGACATGAAGTCAGCTTACGCCCTTGGCGTGAAGGAGGCTTCACAGGTCACAATTGAGGGTGTCGGACATGATGCCACACTGTACAAGGCTGGTGTCGCGGCCTTCAAATGCGACTATATCGAGATAGCGAACCTCGGCCTCATGAAGTGGGGCGGCGGCGGAGATGGAGACGGAATCTCCCTCAAAGAGGACAGCTACGCATGGGTCCACAACTGCGACTACTTCTACGGAGACGCGGGCGGAGACGCTGACCAGGCCAAGGGCGACGGCTCAATGGACTTGAAGGACGACTCCAACCATGTAACGATTTCCTACAATCACTTCTGGGACTCTGGAAAAATGTCTCTCTGCGGAATGAAGAGCGAATCAGGCCCAAACTGGATTACATACCACCACAACTGGTTTGACCACTCGGATTCTCGCCACCCTCGTGTACGCACAATGACGGTTCATGTCTACAACAACTACTTCGACGGAAACTCAAAATACGGAGTCGGAGCGGCTTATAAATCAAATATCTTCGTTGAGCAGAACTTCTTCCGTGACGCCCACGACCCGATGATGTCTAGTATGCAGGGAACCGATGCGCAGGGCGGCGGAACTTTCTCTGAAGAGGACGGCGGAGTCATCAAGGCCTACAATAACAAGTTCGTTCAGAACAACAAATATCAGAAATTCCAGTTCATCACGAACAAATACGACTACACGAACAATGTCGCCGTTTCTGAGCCTGAGACACACACAGAAAGTCTTGGAACTGACAACGGTGACGGAACTTACACAGTTTACAGCTGGGCGTATGGTGACGCATTCCCGTCATTCATCACAAAAAGTGCCGCAGTTGACAAGGAAGATGGTTCTGGAACAAAGCAGTATTACCAGATTTCAAAGGAAAAGACTGGATTCACTCTTACTGTTCCTGCAAACGCTTCAAAAGTGATTGTTACGGCAAAATCCGCTTCAAGCGGCGTTGCTTCTGCTACATTGAAGATTGGTGGCGTGAGCCAGACTGTTACAGATGCAAACTATCCTGAATACACATTTGATGTAAGCTCTCTTTCTTCGACAAGTCTCGATGTCGTAGCTGGAAAGGAAGGCTCAATCAATATTAAATCTATGAAGGTTATCGCTCCGACGGCATGGGAGACAACCTACACCACTGGCTTCTCTTTGAGCGACATCGACGCATACGAAGTCGACAACCGCTCTGACCAGGTTCCTGCGACAGTAAAGGCAAAGCAGGGCGGGGTAACATACTCGAACTTCGATGTTGAAAAGGGTGACAGCGGCATGGGAATCAAAATCGCCGTCACAGACCCTGACACTGCGAAGTCAAATGTCCTCAAATACTCTGGCCGCCACGCAAGCGACTACTACTTCAACTTCACGAACTCCGTCGACGACGCAAGCTATGCATTGAATACGACATTGAACAATGAAGTTCTTGCCTATAAGAGCGGAATGGTAAAAATTCAGGGGATGGCTGCAAGTTCTGGTGGAACTGGCGGAGATGGAGATTCAGGCAGCACTGGCGGCGAATCAGGCGGAGATAGCGGAAATACGGAAACAACGACACCGGCTGTATCAGCAGGGGCGACTATCTGTTCTTTTACAAAAGATGGTGCAAGTGACTCTGCGTTTACTGTTGCAGGAAGTATCGCAACTGATAAAGGTTCATATACTGTAGGGTCGAATACTTACAGCGTATGTGTTAAGCTTGATTCAAAGGGAAGCATAACTTTCACGACCGACAGAGAACTTACGCTTACGGTTTATATGAAAGTCAAGAAAACTTCTGAAATTCAAGTTGCAATAGATGGTACAAATCAAACTTTGATAGGTGGTTCTACAGGTGCTTCTTCATCCAGTGCCACAACAGAGCAGTATTATTACACGGCAAAAATTACAGCGGGCTCTCACACTATTGCGAAAGGAAAAGGCGAAACTTATTTGTTTGCAATTGCGCTAAGCGACTAGGCCAGTAAATATCTTTTAATCAGAGAGTTTTTCCCCTGTCTGCTCTTTTGCGGGCAGGGGATTTTTTGAAAACAAGGCAGTCAGAAAAAATCCTTTCTTCGAATTGCAGTCTATTCGTTTTTTATAAATTTTTTATTTTCTTGAACAATGCTTCCAGCTTAGAAAAGTCCTTTTTCCCAGGAGTTGCCTCAACTCCACTTGCCACATCAATTAGTTCTGGTTTGAATTTATCAATGATTTGACTGACATTTTCAGGGCTAATGCCGCCTGCAAGCCAGAGTTTTGTCTTTTGACTTACTTTTTCCACAAGGAGATCTGCTATCCGCTCTCCTGTTCCTCCGATTTGATTTCCGACTCTAGCGTCGATTAAGATTCTAGGCTCTCCTTCCTGGCGGATTTCATCGATTTTTGACAAATTTTCCTCACTTGCGATATTGACTACGGCGTAGTGAGGAATTTCCTTTTTCGTAAAAGATGAATAGCAGTCTGTGCCATGGAGCTGGATAAAATCGAGATTGCCGTCTTTGATGGCCGCGAATGCTTTTTCTGCGTCGCTTGTGTCTGTTTCAACGATGACTCCTACCAGACGGACTTTTTCCCGTAGACCGGCCTTTTTGAGGGATTCGACGATTTGAGGCAGGTCAGATGGATTGATTTTTCGGGGGGATTTTTCCCAGAAGATGAAACCCAAAAAGTCTGCTCCTAGTGAGGCTGCCTTGACAGCGTCTTTTTCGTTTGTGATGCCGCATATTTTTACAAAAGGTCGGGAACTTCCTTCTTTATGTTTTTCCTGTAATCTTTGGGCGTAACGATTCCATTCTTTTGCGTTAAGAGTTTCTTTTGATTCAACGAAGGCCGATACCAGTTTTCCCGCCTGATCGGGATTTTTTGCGGCGGCCTCTCCCAAAAGCATTGCTGAAAAACCTAGACTGCCTGCAAAATAGGCGGCTTTTGGAGTGCGAATTCCGCTTTCAAAGACAACGCGCGTGTCTTGTCCGGCGATTGCTTTGATTTCCTGCATAAGTGCGGTCGGGGTGAGAAGGTCGATGCTGAAATTTTTAAGATCGCGTGCGTTCACTCCGCAGACAATAAAATCCGTGCTGACATTTTTTACCACTTCTGAAAGTTTCTTCAGGTCCTCTTCAAGGCGAAGCTCTATAAGGGCAGTGATTCCCAGTTCCTGACATTTTTTTGCCATTTCGACTATTGTTTTTGTGTCGAGAATTCGGGCAATTAAAAGAACGGCGTCCGCTCCGCAGCGACAGGCTATTTCAACTTCATCGGCAGAAAGCAAAAAATCTTTTCGTAAAATCGCTGGTGGTTTTGTGCCGTGCTTGGAAGCATATTCATCGACGGCGGCACAGGCTTTTTTTAAGTCTTCGAGCTTTCCCTTGAAATAGTGTTCTTCGGTAAGAACGGAAATCGCGCTTGTTCCGGCTCTTGCGTATGCTTTTGCTGTGGAATCTGTATCTAAATCAGGGGCAATATCACCTTTGCTGGGGGATGCTCGTTTTATTTCGAGAATAACTCCTTTTTTGCCTTTTGGAATGAATGGTGAGACGGCTCTTGTGCGTTTTTCTGGAATTACAAAGCCCAAGGTTACTGATTTTTCTTTTATATCTTTCTTTCGCTGTTCAACGATTTCATCAAGAATGTTCATGAGGAAAGTCTAGCATAATTCAAGAAAAGTTTCTATAGATAGAAACATTAAATTTCCTCAATATGATAGATGTAGTCCAGTGTTGAAAGGGCATCTATGATTTCTTTGTGAGTCTTGTATTTTTTCAATTCTTCGCTGGAGATTGTGATTGCGATTGAATAGACGCTGAGGCCTGAATTCGCATAAGCCGGGTTCATTTCGATTGCGTCGATGGTCAGTCCTAATTTTCGGATTGTTGTGACGAAATTCTGCAGGTTGAGGCTGTTTTTAAGTTCAAGGTGGATTTCAAAGTGATTTGAATGGTTTTTGAGGTAAAATTCCAGAATAGGCAGCTTTGAAAGGCAGAGAAGCAGGGTTAAAAAAGTGATTGCCGTGATTGTGTACAGGCCGGCTCCGACTGCAAGACCTAAAATGCAGCTTCCCCAGAGGGAAACCGCCGTGGTAAGCCCCATGATTTGGTTTCGTGAAGAAAAAAATAAGGTTCTGGTGGCGATTCTTGCCGCCGAAACGATGGCCAGAGCCGAAAGAAGAAAAAATTGCCCGCCGAAAATGCTGTTCATGTAGAGGTCTATGAGCATTACGACCGTTCCTGACAGCGTGACTATAATGAATGTGCGGAAGCCTGCCGAGTGCCGTTTGCTGGAGCGTTCCCAGCCGATCAGGGCGGAAAGCAGGACGGAGAGGATTATGCGGAAAAAAATTGACCAGCCGTTAAGTTGTGTTGACCAGCTTCCCAGCAAGGTGGCGATGGGGTCTGTAATCATGATTTTCTCCTTTTTCGGACGACTTCCTTGAGATTTTGTTTTTGAACTTCACCCCAGAAGGCAATGTTGCTGTTTTCTGCGGCTTCCGTGAAGGCTTCTTCTGCCTCGTTTATGGTGTGGGCCGGAAGTTCCTTTTGAATTTTTTGTATGCGGTCGATTAAAAGCTCAACCTGGGATTTTTCTTTGCCGTCGGCTGTCTTTTCGCTGACCTGAACCAAATCTTCCAGCCTGGTTGAGTAAGATTTTGAAAGATAGAGGGAGAGTTTTGCTGAGGCAGGGCCAATCAGTTCATATAGGACGCTGGAGGCAAGAATTATCGTTTCAAGGGCATTTCCCGTCTCGCCGCCTAGAGTCCTTGCTCCAAGGGCGGCCAGACCGATTGCGACTCCAGCCTGGGGAATAAGGGCAAGCCCCAGATAGTTTCTGGTTTCTTTTGGCTTTTTTGCCATAAGACAGCCCAAAAAGGATCCGGCATATTTTCCGACTATGCGGATGATAAAATAAAGGACTCCGATTAAAAGCAGGGGAGAAGAGCCGATTGCCCCGCTGGCATTCACCAGAGCCTCCAGGTCGAAGCTCATTCCTGAGCGCACGAAGAACATAAGTAAAAATGGCGGAGAAAAATAATTGAGCTGCTTGAAGAGTTTGTCGTCATCAGTCATGTTGATGTAGACCGTTCCCATGGACATGCAGCCCAAAAGGGGTGAAATCTCAAAAATCGTGCAGATTCCGCAGAAGGCGAACAAAAGCGCCACCGAAATAATAAGGCGGTTGTCGCTGGATCTGGTCTTTGGCTTTACGAGAAGGACAAGGGCAACGCCGAAAACTCCACCTAAAAAAAGGACAAGGGCGTTTGTGAGAATGGGGGTGAAAACTCTCCAAAGAGAAAAAGCCTCTCCTGTGGCGGAATGAAGGGCAATGGAAATGGCTACGCTGTAGGCCAAAAGACCTACGATGTCATCAAGGGCGACGACCTGTAAAAGTGTCTCAACGAAATCTCCTTTTGCACCTGTCTGCCTTATTGTCATCATCGTGGATGCGGGAGCCGTGGCCGAGGCTAGGGCAGCGAGCACGATGGAGAAGGCCAAATTTAAGTGAAGAATGAAAAATGTGAGGATAAAGACCAGCAGGGAGGCAAGTAAAGCCTCTGCCAGTGTGATAATAATGACTTTGCTGCCGTTTTTTTTAAGCACATCAAGACGGAAGAATTGCCCCGTTGAAAATGCGATGAAGGCCAGGGCAATGTCTGGCAAGAATTCTGTTCCATTGATAATCGGCTTTGGAACGAGATTCAGACAATAAGGACCGATAAGAATTCCAGCCACGATATAAGCCGTTACATTTGGCAGATGCAGCCTTTTCGTAATCCGGGTCATCAGAAAGCCCGACATGAGAATAATCGAAATAGAGATAATCGCTGCCGAAACCGAAGAATCCGACAGACCGCCATCATAAAGAAGCTGAATCATCCCTTTAATTATAACACGGAAAAGATAAATATGGAAAAAGAAAAAAAATCCCCGCCTAAGCGGGGAAAAGTTTTACAGTTTGGCGATTACAATCTTCTTGACTTCAAAATTGTATTTGTGCTCGTTGATTGTAAATGAAAGCTCGTCGCCGACCTTGTGGTCGAGGATTGCGTTTCCAAATGGTGACATGTAAGAAATCACGCCGTTCTCCGGGTCTGATTCCCATGGGCCGAGGATTGTGTAAACTTCCTCTTTGCCTGATGCCTTGTCCAGCAAAGTGACTTTTGTTCCGAATGAAACAAGTGAAGATGTTGCGGTAGTCGGGTCGAAGACAACGGCACGGGCAAGCTCTTCCTGAAGGCGTTTGAGGTCGTTTCCAAGTTTGTGCTGGGCTTCTTTTGCGGCGATGTACTCGGCGTTCTCTTTCAAGTCGCCCTTTTCCTTTGCTTCTGCAACTTCTTTTGCGATTGCAGGAATATCTTCGTTCTGCATCTTTTCCACGAGATTGCGTTTTTCTTCGAGCTTTTTCGCAGTGACCAGCATTCCCTTTGGAGAGGCAGATTTTTCTTCTGTCGTGTGGAATTTGTAGTCAGGATGCTTTTCGAGAATCTTGTTTCGGAGCTGGGTTTTGATTTTTTCTGTACCGTCAAAAGCATCAAGACCTTTGATGTCATCGACGAGAGTATACATATGCCCCATCTGTTCTTCATCGCATGAGAGCATGAAATCAGCGTATTTGTTCTTGTCTTTGTCGAAGAGCATTTTGCATGCATTCTTGATGATTTTTTTATTCTCGGTCGATTCGACATGGTTTTCGATTTCTCGGAAACACTGTGAGATGATATTGACGATAGCGATAAGCTGTTTCTGGAGAGGAACGGCCGCTGCCTTGAACCAGTCTTCCTCGCTGCACTCATCGAATAAGAAGAGAATCACATCGCGGTAAGTGCGGAAATCTTCGAATGAATCTGTGACGAGTTTCTGTACTTTTTCGCTGTGACCTGCGTTGATGATAGCGGCAAGAACTTCTTTTTTGAGGATGGCCGGGAACATCTTGATGTATTCGTCTTCCCAGTTCTGGAGCAATTTTACTGATTCCAGGAATGAAGAGCGCAGGTCACCTTTCTTTGAGCCTTTGAGAACTGTGTACATTTCTTTTGGTGATTCGATTTCACCGTAAAGCTGGGCGAAAGTGTATTTGCACTGGAAGGCAAGACTTGGAACTTCCTGACCGACTTCTTTGACAACGAGGTATGATGCGATAACCTGCTCATCAACCTCATTGAATGACTTGAGGAAGCCTGTGAAGTAGCTGAACATATCTGCGAGAAGCTCGCTCTCTTTGTCGGTTGACTCGTCCTCGATGAATTTGTAGAGAATGTCGATTCGGGCGAAGAAAGCTTTCTGTGCCTTGAATTCGTTTGAGTATTTCTCTTCAGGAGTGATTGCCCGTTCACGGACAGTATATTCGTTGATATTGTTCGGGTTTACGCCGAATGTTGAGTCTGATTCAAGGACTTTCTTAGCGCCTGAGTTCCAGCTTGTCCATTCACTTGTGGTGAGGATTGAAGGAACCAGCTCTGCTTTGATTTTCTTGAAGTCACAGCTGTTGTCAAAACTCTTGATGATTGTTTTGAGAGCCCATTCCTTGTTTGTCTTGATTTCTTTTGCCAGGTCTTCTTTTGTTTTGAATTTTGATGATTTTGAGCCGACCGTAGCCTTGATGACCCAGATATGATCCCGTGAAAGCGGCTGAAGGGCATTGACGGCCATTTTGAGAGAAATTTCTTTTTTGCCGATTTTCCCGAAGTTGATTGTGAGAGTGTCGTTTTCGACATTTACGATTACGCCGACACCCCATGTGCGGTGATAGACGAAGGCACGGGCATCAAATGCGATGTGCTTTTCAAAGTCGCTGATTGCCTCAAAGACATTGCGGTAGCTCTGGGTGAGGTCAGAAGAGCGGATATACTCTTCCACATGGCTGTGATTTGCGTATTTCTGAGCGTAGCAGTCGGCGATTTCACGGCGTGCCCAAGGGTCTTTCGGGTCGATTGTAAGGTTGAGTTTGAGAATGTCGATGGCTGTGTCCCATTTCTGATTGTCTTTGTACCAGTTGTAAAGTTCCTGCATCATGAGGGCAGATTTGTCGGCGCTGATTGATTTCGCGATTTTGCGCTGAACCAAAAGGAAGAAATCGATTTCTTCTGGAATCGCGGCGACGAGTTTTGACCAGATTTCGTTAGCCGCATTGATATTTTTGTTGTTTACGAAGCGGAGAAGGGCTTTCTTGTAGAATTCATTTGCTTTTTCTGCGTTTCCCTCTGCTGCATAATGATCGGCCAGTTTTTTTGCGATTTCTGCCTCGGCAAAATCAACCTTGATGATTTTTTCATAGATTGACCACACTTCATCATTGCCTGCCTGCTCGTAGTTTGCGGCGAGCGTGCGGAGAGCGAATTTGTTTGATTTGTCATCGGCCAGAATCGTTTCGCACATGTAGACGACGATTGGCTCTTTGTGGTTATTCTGGAAGATGTCAACGAGCGTTTCAAGAGAAGAATTGTCGAGAGAACCCTGTTTGAGACCGAGCATACCTGAGATGTAGAGCGCTGTGATGCTGTCCTTTGTGTGAGAAAGCTGCTCATCGCATATGACTTTGATTTCATCGATGCAGTTCTCGTTTTTTGCTTTTTCGACGATAGTGGTGAGTTCGACCAAATCATTCTTCGTGTAATTGCTGATTGTTGCGCGGGTCCAGGTATCTTCTTTGAGTTTTGCCTGTACCAAATCCACGAGCTCTTTTGACATATTTTACTCCTAAATAAAAAAGTTCTCTTTTAAACGATATACAAGAAAGCCAGGCTATTTTGTATACATTCGATATATATTCTCATCATGCACCCTGATTTGAAGGAGACAGTCGTTGATTTTTTCATTTCCTTCGTTTGTGCGTGCATAATGGTCGATAAGCCAAAAATACATGTTTATAAGCTTGGGAATCAGAATCTTTGAATCATTTGAAGGATCCTTGATTTCGTTTTCCTTTGCAAAAATTTCTTGTCTGAGGCGGCCTGCTTCCTGAGGTCGAAGCTCTCTTTTGACATTGAATACTCCGTAGAGCACGCCGTACACGGGAATCCACTCCTGTAAGGCGGCTCCGATATAGCCCTTTTCCTTTACCTGCCTGATAAGCGCGCAGATAAGCTCTGATTCAAGAAATTCCAGCTCAACCCTCTGCGCGTCGATAAAAAAAGCCTCCCTGAAAAGAACCTTTGCGTTTTTTTCTTCACCGCAGAGCGCGAGGCAGTCTGCCATTTCGGCAAGGATAAGCGCCGATTGCGGTGAAATACGGTATGCCTCCGACAGAAGATTTAGAGCGGCCTCGTATTTGCCAAGTTTTTTGAGGCACAAGCCTTTTTTTTGGCATAAATCCGCTTTTTGTGTCTGTCTTCCCCCGTCTTTTGCCATTTCGTAAGAGGAAAGCGCCTGAGAGAACACCCCCTTTTTTAATGCGTAAATCACTTTAGGAAAAGTGTAGCCCAGATTTTCGTAATCTTGCCGGAATGCCTTCCATTGTGTGATTAAATAGTCGCCCAGCTCATATGGCTCCATTCGTGAGCAGTTCTGCAGGGGTGATGTCCAATAGGAACAGCACCAGAGGATGAAATCCATTTCGGGATTAGTAAAATTATATTCCAAAGCTTTTGAGACGACATCGTGTGCCTGCGCGAGTTTTATCTCTTCAAGGAATTGATACGCTTCCTTTAATGCTTCATCATCAATGGTACCCATACTACATCTTTCATTATTATAAAAATGGAGATTTTAGTCAAGGAAATGTGAAAAAAAACTAAAAAGGGGATAAAGTTTATAAAGCCTTTTTAATGTTATGTCAATACTTTTTTAATAAATATATTAAATTTTTTCTCAATGTTTACAATATTCATTTCATCTGTTAATATAGAAAAATAATGAAAATGACTCAGCTGGCTCCTTCTTTGCTTTCAGCAGATTTCTCTGATTTAGCTTCCGCAATTAAAAAAATCGAAACCGAGGGCGGTAGTATTGTTCATATTGATGTCATGGACGGGGCTTTTGTTCCTCAGATTACATATGGTCAGCCGGTTATAAAATCCATCAGAAAACTCACGGCTCTTCCCTTTGATGTGCATCTCATGGTTGAGAAACCGGAGCTTATGGTCGATTCTTTTGCCGAAAGCGGCGCCGACTGGATTACTTTTCATTATGAGTCAACGGTTCATATCGATCGGCTGATTCACCATATCCATGATTTGGGAAAAAAGTGCGGAATCTCAATCATTCCGTCAACGCCTGTTTCTTTTCTTCGGGAAATCCTTCCGCTTGTCGACCTCGTGCTTGTAATGAGCGTAAATCCGGGGTTTGGCGGTCAGCGTTTTATTCCCTATACGCTCGATAAAATCCGTGAGCTGAAGAAAATCAGGGAAGAAAATTTGCTTTCTTTTATGATTTCCGTTGATGGCGGCATTAACGAAAAAAACTATTCCGAAGTGGCCGCTGCCGGCGCGGATATACTTGTTTCTGGATTTGCCTTTTTCAGCGGCAAGTTAAAGTGGGAGCGTCCTGTTGAATAAAAAAGTCCTCTCCCTCATTTTCCTTTCTTTTTTTTCCTGCCTTTTCCTCTTCTCTCAGTCAGTTCCGAAAAACAAATTGACTTCTGTTGAGAGCGCAAATCTCAGGCAGGGAGCCGATGCCTACAAAAATGAGGACTGGGTTTCCGCGATTTTCTTTCTCCGTAAAGTCGTTTCCGTTCCTGGTAGCGCTAACGATGAGACATACTTCATGCTTATAAAAAGTGAGATTTATGCCGGGGAGTACCGTCAGGCTCAAGGGGATTGCGAAAAGTTTCTCTCGCAGTTTCAGGCGAGTCCCTATAGGGAGTATGTTCAGTATCAAAACGGCCGCCTGCTTCATCTTCTGGCCCGTAACGAAGACGCCATCTTGTCTTTGAGCGATTTCTGTCATCAGAATGCCGAAAGCGAGCTTTATCCGCTGGCCCTCTTTTGGATAGCGGAATGTTTTTACGATGAATATAATTTTGAGCCAGCCCGAGGCTTGTATGAGAGGGTTGTCACTGACTATCCTGCTTGCGAACGGGCGCCTCAGGCTCAGTATAAACTTGATTTGATTGAGCGGCGGGCAAGGGAAGAGAAATTGCTCTATCTTCTTAAAGTCATCGGTGAGGAAAATCTTTCTACCCGTGAAGAGTATGAAAGACAGCTCAGGGTTTACGCCCTTGAAGATGAGAGCGGAGTCAAGCGTTCTTTGATTGACGCTCAGGCTCGCATCGCAGAACTTGAGGCTCTGCTTGAGAACGGAGAATACCCGCTTTCGGAAGGAAGCGCCGCAGAAGAGGCTGTCGCCGCCGCTGAGCCGGAGCAAAAAAAAGAAGCTTCAGGCGAGAATGCGAAACCTGCTGAGCCGGCAGCTGAAAGTTCTGCGACTGCTGTTACAAAACCAAAGCAGCCGACGGTTAATATTATTCAGAGCGTAACGGAGTCTTCTATCCGCGTAAAGCAAAATAAGGCTGGGCAGGGAACTTCCGCCGTAAAAAACACAACTGAAAATTCAAAGGAAGCTGAGGTTCAGGCTCTCAAGCGAAAGGCGAAACAGCTGCAATATCTGCTTGAGGATCAGGCTGAGGATGGTGAAAAATGAAAAGACTTTTAATGATTTTTTTCGTTTTACTCGCACTTTTTTCGGTCTCAGCACAAGAACAAAAAGAAAAACAGGAGCGAAAAGCGGCAGAAAAACAAAAAAGCAAAGTTGAGGATGACAAATACGATGAAATCCTTGATCTTCGCTATCGTTCTGAATCTTATTGTGAGCTTTCAGGAAAACTTATTCGCCTTGAATTCTTCGGAAAGACAGGCACATTTAATCTTTATTGCATCGACAAAAGCAAAAATGCAATTCCTATGCTTTCCACGGCGGATTTGTTTACATCCAGCGGCTTTCTCCTTCGTTTCGGCGATGACATTCAGGATTCTATGAATTCAAATCGCGTTAAAAAAGAGCTTCGTTCTTTTTCTGATGGCGTCCAGCTTGTATACCGTTTTGACAATCATGTTCGCCTCGTCATTGATTTTTCTCTTTTATCAAGTTCTGCGGATGAAGCGGAAGACATCGTAAAGGTAAGACTGTATGCAATCAATGAAAGCCGAAAAACCTATCCTGTCGATATTCGCGGAATTTTTGATACTGTATGCGGAGAGGTTTCTTCAGTGCATTTTACCACGGATACTGGCAGCAGAATCAGAAACGAAACCCGTTTTAATACAGAGATGATGCAAAAGGAACGCACGATTGTGTCTTCAAATGGCTTTGTCTCCTTTCAGTTCGTACTTGATGGAATTGAGGTCAGCCCTATAGAGTATGTTACCCTGGGAAATGTGGATGAACTGCGTCGGCGTGACTGGGATACTGGTTTCAGAAAGGGGCGTGGATTTACATCTTTCAATGGCTATGATAATTCCGCTATTATGATTGACTGGCCGGATTTTTCTCTTGCCCAGGGTGAAAAAAAAGAATTTGTTTTTTATATAGCTGTCGCGGCTGACGAGAAATATCCCCGTGGACTTGCCTATGTGGATTCTCTGCCTTATCAAAAGGGAGGGGAAGACGCTTCTGCTCCCGAAGAGCCGAAAGAAGAGGTCAAATCCTCTGATAAGCGCACTGATGTGGATTTTGTCGTCCCTCCAATCAAAGATTACCAGCTGAATCCTGATTATATCCAGCAGCTTATCGATAAAATCGACTCGCTTCAGTCTTCGAAGAATGTGAATAAAACCGAGCTTCGTCGTCTGAATGCTGAACTTGATGCAATCCTTGAAAAGTTGAGGCGACAGTAAAAAATGGCTCGTAGCGATTTGGAAAGGGCGCATTCTTTTTTACAGCGCAGAAAATTTTCACAGGCAATTACAATCCTCGAATCTGGCAACAATCCGGAAATTTACCGTGAGAGTTTTGACTATTTTCTGACAGCCGGAATCGCTTGTCTTTATCTTGGTGATACAGGCAGCGCCGGGGCTTATTTTCAGCACGCCCGCCATATACGGATGACCGATCCGACTTTGCTCTGTGCTCAGGCTGTTCTCTTTTTGCGCCGTTTTGATGTGGAGAAGGCCATTAATTATTATGTCGATGTGCTTGATTACGACCCGGATAATAAACTTGCCCTCAGTGCCATGGAATTTATCCGTGCCCATGGTACATACGATGAAATTTGCGCGATTGTTGACTCTGGTGAAATAGAAAAATTCTATCCCCCGTTGGGACCGAACCCGGATACGATAAAACGAATTGTTTTTTCTGTTTGTGCGGGAATTTTCCTTGCATTTTTGATTCTAAATTTCGGACGATTCAGGATTGCGGGGGCTTCTCTGCGTCATTCTCTGCCTAAGGATAGGGCTGATTTGAGCGAACTTTTTCTTTCTGTGGAAGAGATGGGGAATGCTCATAAAAAGGATTTGTCAGGAGGCACTTACAAATATATTCTCTCTGATACTCAGATAAAAAAGTCCTACGATATGGCGATGACTTATTTTCAGAACTACCGTGAAAACGCTTCCCAGGTTGAGATTAACCGGCTTTTGAATTCGAATGCCAGTGATGCGATAAAAGCAAAGGCCGAGATGATTTCATCTTATTTTACGGAGCGTACATTTGATTCTTTGTCTGATTATAACGATGGAATTGCTTATCAGGATGTTGCTAAAGAACCGGAGCTTTATCTCGGTTGCTGGGTTGACTGGTCGGGCAGGGTATCGAATGCTCTTTCTGAGGGTAAGTCTTACCGTTGTGATTTACTCGTGGGGTACGAGAATATGGAAAGAGTCGAGGGGTTCGTTCCTCTTTATTTCGCAGAAGCGCCATATCCCGCGATTGACGGCGAGCGGCCTGTCCGAGTGCTTGCGAAAATTCAAGTTGAGAATGGTAAAATAAGGCTTGATGGGAAAGCTGTTTATCAGCCTGTAAAGAGGGAATAGAAGAAAAGTTGGCAAAAATTATGCAGATTTTTTCAATTTTTTTGAAAATTTTTCTTTTTTCATTGCCGAAAATGTAAAAATTCCGCCTATATATAGGTGGGTGGGGTAAAAAATATATAAGGTGGATTTCTATGGCAGAAAAAACACAGAATCAGCCGCCAGTTGATATGGCGGAAAAATTAAAGGCTCTTGAAGCTGCCCGATTGCAAATCGAAAAGCAGTTCGGGGCAGGCTCTCTTATAAAACTGGGAGCGCAGACAGACCTTACGGGCGTTGATGTAATCCCGTCAGGCTCAATCTTATTGGACGAGGCTCTTGGCGTGGGCGGATATCCTCGGGGAAGAATCATCGAAATGTACGGCCCTGAAAGCTCTGGAAAAACGACTTTGGCTTTACATGCCGTTGCCGAGGCTCAGAAATTGGGAGGAATCGCGGCCTTTATCGACGCGGAGCACGCCCTGGATCCGGTTTATGCGAAAAATCTTGGCGTTGACATTGACAATCTCTGGGTCTCTCAGCCGGACAACGGTGAGCAGGCTCTTGAAATCACTGAAAATCTCGTCCGCTCGGGTGCGGTTGACATTATCGTAGTTGACTCGGTTGCGGCCCTCACTCCCCAAAAAGAAATTGAAGGCGATATGGGCGACAGTATGATGGGCTTACAGGCTCGCCTTATGAGCCAGGCTTTGCGAAAGCTCACAGCAATCGTAGGAAAATCTAAGTGCATGATTATTTTCATCAACCAGATTCGTATGAAAATCGGCATCATGTTCGGAAATCCTGAGACAACGACAGGCGGTAATGCCCTTAAATTCTACTCTTCTGTTCGCCTTGACATCCGCCGTATCGAGTCAATCGAAGGCAAGGGAGATGAAGACGCTGTCGGAAACCGCGTGCGAGTCAAGGTCGTAAAGAACAAGGTGGCTCCTCCATTCCGCAAGGTCGAGCTGGACATTTACTTCGGCAAGGGAATTTCTGCCACAGCTTCTCTTCTGGATTCTGCGGTCAAGCACGGAATCATCGACAAAAGGGGCGCATGGTACACCAGAGGTGAAGAAAAAGTCGGTCAGGGCAAGGAAAACGCAATCAACTTCCTCAAAGAAAATCCTGACTATGCAAAGCAGGTTGAGGCTCAAATCCGAAACGAAGTCTTCCCTGGTCAGATTTTGCGTACAAAAGAGGGAGTCGCGGTTTATCCTGAGCAGGAAAAAGCCGTGAACGATGCGAAGAAAGCCGCTGAGAAGGCTGCCAAAGAAGCTGAAAAAGCAGCTAAAGAGGCGGTTAAGAAAGCCGGCTCTCCTAAAACTGAGGAGCCTGTGGTTCCGACTGCACAGGATGCCCTCTTCTGATAATGCTTGCCGTCCTTGGTCTGGGCTCTAACCGCCCTTTTGATTCCCTCGATTCGCTTCACATTCTTGCTTCGGCTTGCGCTGAGCTTTCGGGGGAATTCTCTGATTTCCGTTTTTCTTCGGTTTATCGCACAAAACCCATGTATGTGGAGAATCAGCCGGATTTTTATAACATGGCTGTCTCCGGAGAATACGCAAAATCCCCCCATGAGCTTCTTTCAAGAATCCATGAGATTGAGGCTCGTTTCGGGCGGAATCGCAGCGAAGAAATCCGAAACGGTCAGCGCAGCCTTGACATAGACATTGAGTTGTTTGGAAATGAGGAAATTCACTTTTCAAATCCCGGCGACCCCATGAAAAATCTTGAAATTCCCCATCCAAGGATTGCTGAACGGGCTTTCGTTTTGATTCCTTTACTTGAAGTTTTGCCGGAATCTGCCGAAATTCTAAACAGGGATTTCTTTAACGAGTCTCTGGCGAAAATCGGGAATCAGGGGGCTGAACTGTGCCTTTCTTCTTCTGGTTTTGCCAAAATCATCGCGGAAACGGAGCTTTTTTATGGAAGAAGATGCGAATGTGCAGGCACAGACAACAGAAAATCAGACGATTGCTGAAAATGAAGATGGGTCTGGAAAGGCGAAAAGACGCTATACGGTGGGAGAATTTGACGGACCGCTTGATTTGCTCTGGACTCTAATCCGTGACAATAAAATCAATATTTACGACATTCCGATTGCAAAAATCACTGAGCAGTTCCTTGAATATCTCGATTATGCTGCTTCCCTTGATTTGGGTGATTTGTCCGAATTCTATTATTGGGCAGCCCGCCTTATCTATATCAAATCCCGCATGATGCTTCCTGTTGAAGTAAAAATTGATGAAGATTTGGATTTCGACGATCCCCGCGAGGAATTGGTTGACCGCCTTATTGAATATCAGAAATTTAAGAAACTTTCAGACCTTATCGAAGAAAAGCAGAATGAAAGCGAGTGGAATTTCGAGCGAAGCAAAGTCCAGCGCGTTCTTCCTTTTGAAGATGAAAATCTCTGGGAGCGAGTTGATACATGGGACTTGCTTGAGCAGATGCAGAAAATCTTCAAGACTCTCATGAGCCAGTACACAGACCAGAAAATCCTTGATGTCTACGAAGAAATTTCGGTCAACGAAAAAATCACCCTTATGAACGAGCTTCTTGAAAAGAAAAACGAGTGTATGTTCACGGATCTTCTGGTCCGCAAAGGAAATATCCTTGATGTGATTTGTGCCTTCATGGCGATTCTCGAGGCAGTTAAATTCAAAATGGCGGCAATCTATCAGAACCGCATGTTCGGTGACATAAAAATCTGCCGTTACGATGCTGCTTAAATTCCTCACAGAGCTGAAGAGGGCGCAGGGAGATTGTAATTTGCTGAAAATACGCCTGCATCTTTTCAGGCTCCCTGTGAACTCCGTGCACTCTGTGAGAAAGTTCCGAATTATTGAAGAAAGTGTTTTGATTTACTATAATAAACCTCACCTATGGATATAAATCTTGAAAAAGAGGCGGGGCTTGTTGAGGCGGTTCTGTTCTTGGAAAATGAACCTCTCACCCTGGATGCCCTGGCCGCATCAACCCAGCTTTCCGCTGATGTCGTTACCGAAGCACTTGAAATTCTAAAAGAAAAATATAATGAGCCGTCTTCAGGAGTTGAGCTTTCTGTCATTACGGGCGGTTATGTCCTCACTCCTAAAAAGGATTACTGGGAAACCCTCAAAGAAAAATACGGAAACAAAAACGAGGGCAAGCTTTCCCGCTCAGCCCTTGAAGTCCTGTCAATCATCGCTTACAAGCAGCCTATTACAAGGGCTGAGATTGAGGCTTTACGGGGCGTTTCTCCCGACAATATGATACGCCTTTTGATTGAACGACAGCTGATTAAAGAAGTCGGTCGCCGTGACACCCCTGGCCGTCCTGTTGAATTCGGAACTACGAAAGAATTCCTTAAATTCTTCCATTTAAATTCTATTGCCGAATTGCCGCAGCTGGACGAAAAAGAAGAAGAGAGGTTCGTACTTGCACGATAATTCACGCGAAAATCCGCAGAATCAAAAAGAAGAGACTCGCTTGCAGGCATTTTTGGCCCACTGTGGAGTGGCAAGCCGCCGTGCCTCAGAAAAAATAATCCTTGAAGGCCGAGTTACTGTGAACGGAAATGTGGTCACTGAGCTTGGAACGAAAGTCACGCCAAAAGACACGGTTTGCCTTGACGGTAAAAAAGTCAGTCTTGAAGAAAAAAAACGCTATGTCCTTTTGTATAAGCCCTTAGGTTATGTCTGCTCCCAGTCAGATGAGAAGGGCAGACCCTGCGCGGTGGACATCCTTAAAGGGACTTACACTGAGCGGCTATACAATGTGGGCCGCCTTGATATGTTCAGCCACGGAGCCCTTATCTTCACCAATGACGGGGATTTCGCCGCCCGCTTAAGCCATCCCAGTGCCGAAATCGAAAAGGAGTATATAGTAGAAAGTTCGCTTCCTTTGCCACGCTATCTTGCGGAGGATTTTGAAAAAGGTGTGCGGGTTGAGGGCATTTTCTACAAGGCGAAACATGCCGAAGAACTCAACTCCCACAGAATGCGGGTTGTCTTGGTCGAAGGCAAAAACCGGGAAATCCGCCGCGTCTTTGAGAATGCTGGAGTCGCAATCCGAAACTTATGCCGCGTGCGAATCGGAAATATTGAGCTGGAGGGGCTGGAACCCGGCCAGTTCCGTGAGCTAAGGGAAAGTGAAGTGCAGGGCTTACTGAAGCTGTGCAAAAACTGATAAAAGGAGAATTTTATGATTATCGCTATGGACGGTCCTGCGGGAACCGGAAAATCTACCATCGCTTCTTTGATTGCGAAAAAACTCAATATCACTTATCTGAACAGCGGAAGTTTTTACAGGGCACTTACAATGGCTTTAAATGAAACTGATATTGATATTTCTGATTCAGAAAAAGTCATTGAATTCTGCAAAAAACAGTCGCTGGACTACGAGAATTCTCATTTGATTCTCAACGGAAAGGATGTTGAGTCTCACTTGCATGACGATGCTGTTTCTGCCCGTGTCGCTCAGGTTTCTTCAATCGTAGAAATCCGCCATCTTGTCAACGAGCGCATGAGGGAAATCACGAATCATCTTGACATTATCTGCGAGGGGCGGGACATGACTACGGTCGTCTTCCCAAATGCCGAATATAAATTCTATCTCGATGCTTCGATTGATGTTCAGGCTCAGCGCCGCTTTGATCAGGGAGTTTCAAACATGACCCTTGAGGAAGTGAAAGCCGCAATTATCAAGAGAGATGAAATCGACCGCAACAAAAAAGAGGGTGCCTTGAAAAGGGCGGAGGATGCTTTTTATATTGATACTTCAGCCTTGACTATTGACAAAGTTTGTGAGATAATATTAAGCAAAATTCAGAAATAAAGGTAGACTTATGGAACAGATGGAAGTGGAAAAGGATGAATCTCAGGAACAGGGAGCAATCCAGACACAATTAGAGGAGTCTCTCAAAGGTCTTAACATTGAGGACGGTCAGATTGTAGATGGAACTGTAATTCAGACAGCAGACGGTTATGTCTTTATCGACATCGGCTACCGCACGGAAGGCAGAATTCCAGTTCAGGAATTCGGTGCAAAGCTGCCAAAAGACGGAGAAAAGGTAACTGTCGTAGTTCTCCGTAAAGACGGACGAAACGGTCCTGAAATCTCTTATACAAAGGCTCAGGCTAAACAGCTTTGGAAAGATTTCCGCAAATATTTTGACGAAAAACTTCCTATCGAAGGCACAATCGAAAAAGAAGTTAAAGGCGGATTTGATGTCAACCTCGGCGGTGACATCCACGCATTCCTGCCAATCAGCCAGTCTGACAGCCAGAAAGTTGAGAATCCTTCAAAACTCATCGGAACTGTTTCAAAGTTCTATATCGAGCGTCTCTACTCAGACAACAAGCAGAATGTTGTTGTCAACCGACGCAAATATCTTGAGGAAATCATCAACACTGAGCGGGATAAATTCTTCGCAGAAAAACAGATTGGTGACACCGTAAAGGGAACTGTCAAATCATTTACAAGTTTCGGTGCTTTCATCGACTTGGGCGGATTCGACGGACTTCTCCACATCAACGATATGTCTTGGGGACATGTCACACGCCCGAAAGATTTCGTAAAAAAAGGTCAGGAAGTCGAGCTTAAAGTTATCCGTCTTGAACCTGCAGAAAAACGAATCAATCTTTCCCTCAAACATTTCACTGAAGATCCATGGGTACACTTCGAGGATAAATATCATGTCGATGACATCGTTGAAGGAACTGTCACAAAACTCACAGACTTCGGCGCATTCATTGAGCTTGAGGAAGGAATCGAAGGTCTCGCACATATTTCTGAATTCAGCTGGACTAAAAAAGTCAACAAGGCTTCTGACATGGTGAAAATCGGCGACAAAATCAAATGTATGATTTTGGGTTACGATATTCCTGCCGGTCGTGTTTCACTTGGTCTCAAACAGGTTACTGCAAATCCATGGGATTCAATCTCAGAAAAATATCCTGAGGGAACAAAAGTTTCCGGTAAGGTCGTCAAACTCACAAACGCAGGCGCATTCATTGCCCTTGAAGACGGAATTGACGGCTTCCTTCACGCAGAAGACATTTCTTGGACAAAGAAAGTTAAGCATGCCGGAAGCGAACTCAAGGTTGATCAGGAAGTTGAGGTTGTCGTTCTTGAGTCTGACTCAGAAAACCGCAGAATTCGGGTCGGTATCAAACAGCTTTCAGACAATCCTTGGAAAAAATTCGCTGAGGACTATAAAGTCGGTTCAACTCTTGAAGGCGAAATCACATCAATCACAGATTTTGGTGTCTTTGTAAAAGCTCCTGATGGAATTGAAGGCCTGGTCAACAAGGCAAACCTTAGCGATGACCGTGAAGTTCCTTATGAAGAGGCTGTAAAAAAATACAATGTCGGTGACAAACTTAATGTCTATGTCGTTGACATCAATGTCGAAAAAGAGAAGGTTGCTTTCTCTGTAAAAGAGTATAAAAAAGCACAGGCTCGAAAAGAGATTAATCAGTACATGTCATCTTCAGAGAATGATGACGGTGCTTATACTCTCGGCGACATGATTAATTCTCAGAAAAACAACTAGTTTCGGTTTGCTGGTGTATCGATGAGTGATTTAAATTCTCTCTCTCTTGAACAACTTAAAACGCTCATCGAAATCAACGGTCGAATAAATTCAAATTACTCTGACATAAACGCACTGCTGGTTTACATTCTTGAATCGGCGATGCGTTTGGTTCATTGTGAGTCATCTTCCCTTCTTTTGCAGCACAATGAAGATGATACCCTTCGTTTCGTTGTGGCTTTAGGGCCTAAGGGCACTGAGGCAATGAATATTCCGGTCGCAAAGAATTCAATCGCGGGCTGGGTCGCGGAGCACAATAAATCCCTTATCTTAAACAATGTTGCATCTGATCCCCGCTTTTCTACCACGGTTCAGAATAAGACTGGTTATGTAAGCCGAAACATGATAGCCATTCCCATGCGCGTCAAAGGAAAGTGCATCGGCGTCATTGAGCTTTTGAACAAGGCGGAGCTTCTTCCTTTTAATGATGATGACCTTGCAGTTCTTGAAAGTCTTTCAGATCAGGCGGGAATTGCTTATACTAATGCTGATTCATACCGTAGTGCTCAGGATAAAATCTCAGTTCTTCGCTCGAAAATTGAAAACGGCTCAGAATACCATTCCTTTGTGGCAAAAAGCGCTCAGGTTCTTGATTTGCTCCATATAATTGATGAAGTTGCGAAAACAAATACTACGATTCTGATTACAGGTGAGAGCGGGGTAGGAAAAGAACTTTTTGCGGAGCAGATTCACACAAAGAGTACTCGCCGGGAAAAGCCTTTCGTCCGCGTAAACTGTGCCGCTCTTTCCCCGACTCTGCTTGAAAGTGAGCTTTTTGGGCATGTAAAAGGCGCTTTTACTGATGCTGTTTCTGACAGAATCGGCCGCTTTGAAGCCAGTGACGGCGGAACAATCTTCCTTGACGAAATCGGTGAGCTTTCCCTTGATTTGCAGGCGAAACTTCTCCGTGTGCTGCAGGAGCATAAATTCGAGCGTGTCGGCTCCAACAAGACTATTTCTGTTGATGTTCGTGTTGTCGCCGCCACCAACAGAAATCTTGAGCAGATGGTGTCGGACGGTCTTTTCAGAAGCGATTTGTATTACCGCCTGAATGTCGTTCCCCTGAACATTCCGCCCTTGCGGGAGCGTAAGGATGACATTGAAAGTCTGGCTTCTTTCTTTTTGGACAAGTTTAGCCGCGAGACTAAAAAGAATTTCACAGGATTTTCTCAGCCTGCTCTTCAGGCTCTTTATGATTATTACTGGCCGGGCAATGTCCGTGAACTGGAAAACTCGATTGAAAGGGCCTGTGTTTTAGGGAAGCCGCCAATGATTCAGGCGGAGGATTTGCGGATTAACGGTCTTGTCTCTTCGCCAAAAGTTGATTCGGCTCATTCTGAATTCGATGCGATTGCATCCGAAATTTCTGCTGGCGATGATAGAACGCTTAAAACGGCCCTTAATCGTTTTAAGGCGGCTTATCTCAAAAAAATTCTCAATGAAACATCTTGGAATCAAACTGAAGCCTGTAAAATTCTGGGAATCCAGAGAACTTATGTTTCACGCTTGCTTAACGAGTTGAATATACGATAAAATATAAAATCTAAAAAAAGTCACTATGCCGTTTGGCGTTATAAGTAGGAGTAAAAAATGGCTGAAAAAACAGAAAACGAAACACTTGCAACTTCATTGAATAAGGCATTGGAAAAGTCAACGGGGCTTGTTTTTGCTGTTGCTGCGATTATCGTTGTTGTTATTGTAGCTATGGCTGTCATTGCGACAGTTAAGTCAAAATCAACAGAAAATGGAATCGAACAGATTGATTCCATTTCGTATGCGCTTACCAACGAGGCTTCTGAGCTTTCTGCAGATGATATTGCTGCACGACAGAGCAAGGCTTTGGAGTCACTTTCTGAGCTTTCTGAAAAAAGTGGAGTTGTAGGTTTGCGGGCTAACATGCTCATTGCTGAGATTAAGTTCGCCCAAAAGAATTACGAAGAAGCCCGTTCTGCATGGCTTAAGGCTGTCTCTGCAAAAAGCAAGGCTTACACAGCTTCTTTGTGCTATTACAATGCGGCTGTTTGCAGTGAAGAACTTGACGATACAGAAAATGCAATCGCTTATTATAAATCAGCTTCTGATGATGCGGATTTCCTTTTGATAGATCACGCTCTTTTTAGCCTTGCCCGTGTAAATGAATCAGCGCAGAAGTTCGAAGATGCAAAGGCTGCTTACGATAAGCTTGTTGAATTGCACGCGACTTCAAGCTGGGCTCAGTTGGCTAAATCTCGTCTTATTGCTTTGAAGGCAGCTGGAAAGATTCAGTAAAAAAGTGAAACTTTCCCCAAACATTGTACATTAACTAATATGAAAAGAGCCGGATTTATACGAAAAAATTATACACACCTTTTTTTATGCGTGATTTCCGGCTTTTTTCTTTCTTCCTGCGGACTTGAAGTCGTACTCAGTCTTGATGCTCCAACTGTCACGCAAAATGCCCCCCTCTATTCCGGCAGTGAATATTTGAACTGGTATTCTGCTTTTACGACAGAAGAGCGGAATCAGCCCGACGAATTCATGGGAACGGAAATCTATTACAAAATTTATAATAATTATTCAAGTCTTGTAAGTCAGCGTTCTTCGATTCTTGCCGTTAACACTTCGACAAATGGCTCAACAGCCGCTACAAGAATGATTGAAACTTATACCTATCAGCCCTTGGGCTCGAGTGTCGATACCGGTCGTGTAGTCTTTGTCCCGGATAGCGGTACGAACAGGCGTGTGATTCTTCGCTTAAAATCATATATGGACGGAAGTGGCTATACGACGGGTACTTCACGCTATAATTTTCTTGCCTGCATAGGGATTTACTCTGGCTCCGATTATGATTACACTTATAACGGAGAATACTATATTCCCTACAGGAACGGAAACGCCAAGTCTTTTGATTTCTTTGATTTTGACGAAGATAACAAAGGGGGAACGAGAGATGTGGAGCCTGTAGATGGAGACAGTGATTATTTCTATAATTCAAACGGTTTCAGCGATGGTTATGACAATACCTATTTTGTCCAGCTTTTTGCAGTTGCGACGGCATGGAATACGGAGACCTGTGCTCCCAATTACAGTCTTGTTCTTGATTTAGGCTCTGTTCCCATAAAAAAAGGCGAATAATCTTTTATTTGTCTTGTGATTTTATTTCTATTGCAAAATTCTCTCTAATTTGATATATTATTTTCCACGGGATTGTAGCTCAGCTGGATTAGAGCATCTGCCTTCTAAGCAGAGGGTCGCCTGTTCGAGTCAGGCCAGTCTCAAATAGCTCACCTTTGGGTGAGTTTTTTTTATTCAAAGGAGTTCAGAATGAAATCTATTAAAAAAATTACTCTCTTTACTTCGGCACTTGCTCTTTTGACATTTGCTGTTTCTTGTGCTTCCTCTGCTAATATGGATTCGACGGTTTCTAAGCAGGATGTGGCCGAAACATCAGGTACTGTTTCTGGCTCAAAATCTGATAATGTCGGAGCTGTTGTTTCTTCACAGAAGGTGCGTCAGCTTCCTCCGCCACCTGCAAAAATTACAGAGGCTCCAAAATTTGACTTTACTGGTGAAAAACTTCAGATTGAAGCCGAAAATATGTATTACGATGGATTTGATCTTGTTGGAGATTTCAACGCCTCACAGTCTTATGGTCTTAAACTTTTGAATGATTCTTCATGGGCTATCGCAGAAATCAATTTTCCGGCCGGCAGCTATGAAGGGCTCGTTAATGTACTTGCCCCGAACTCAGAGCATTCTCGTTTTACCGTCTATATAAACAAGGACACTTTCCTTGTCTACGGTTCTGAGCCACCAATCGGAAAATATGAGCTTACGACCCGCTCACCAGTCAGCTTTACCCTTGACCAGCCGACAACAATAACGCTCAAAATCCAGCAGAACGACATCAGAAATCCTGCTAACAAGGGACAGAACGGTATGACAATCGATTATGTCTCTTTTAAGAAAATCAAATAGAGCTTAACGGGGGAAAATCTCACGCTTGTGGGATTTTCCCTTTTTTATTAGAATCCTGGAACCTTAGGGGCAGTGAAGCGTTTTTTCATCTGCTGCAGGATGTCAATTGCGGTTTCCGCGCTCACTTCTTTTTGAGGCTCGTGGTACTGAACCAGGTGGGGCGGAATCTCGTCCAGAAAACGGCTGGGCTGGCTTTCCACCGTGCTGTTCTGCCGGCGGCGGCTTCTGCAGCTTGAAATCAAAAGCTTGTCCCTTGCCCTCGTGATTGCAACATAAAAAAGCCGCCTTTCTTCTTCTACAGCCGCATCTCCCCCTTCGTCTACGGCACGCCCGTGGGGAATGAGGCCTTCTTCACAGCCCGCGATGAAAACCACGGGAAATTCCAGTCCCTTTGAGGCGTGAATGGTCATTAAATTGACCTTTCCCAGATTTTCCTCGTCGTCCATGTCGTCACGGCTTAAAAGGGTGATTCGGTTGAGGTAATTGTAAAGGGTTGGCTCGCCGGACTCAGGGTTGTTTTCCCAGCGCTCGATTGAGCCAATGAGGCTTTCGATGTTGAGCATTTTGAACCTTGCTGCTTTTTCTGACTTCGGGTTTTCGCCAATCAGATAGTCCATGTAGCGGATATTTTCCACCATCGTGCGGACTTTTTTTGAAAGACCGTGACCACCCAGCATGGATTTGTTCGATTCGATTATGTCAACGAAGGCCTTGAGGTTCTGCTTTGTGCATTCAGAAAAATCCTCGTCGTCGAAGTCACTGTGGCTGGACTTGGCTGAGATAGTGCCCCCCGCCATGAATAAATCTGCCTCGTTGTCGCCGACTTCCAGAAGGGCGTTGATGGCTTCCCAGAGGGAGCAGGAGAGGTTCTTTGCGATTTCGTTTAGCTTTTCGATGGTTGCCCGTCCGATTCCCCGCCTGGGCGTGTTTATGATTCTAAGCAGGTTCACATCATCGTCGTGGTTTGAGATTACCCTGAGATAGCTTATTATGTCCTTGATTTCCTTCCGCTGGAAAAATGAAGTGCCGCCGCTCATGGTGTAGGGAATGTTCTCTGCCAAAAAGGCTTCTTCTATTGCCCTGGACTGGGTGTTTGCCCTCATGAGAACGCAGAAATCGTCGTATTTCCGCTTTTCGGTGATTGATGTGGCCTGAATTGACTCCACGATAAAAGCCGCCTCACTGGTCTCGTTTTCCGGCATGTAGATTTCGATTGGCTTTCCGTCGCCGTTTCCGCTCCAAAGCTCCTTGTCCTTGCGGTTGGTGTTGTGCTTTATGACGCCGTTGGCTGCCGCAAGAATTGTGCCTGTTGAGCGGTAATTCTGCTCCAGACGGATTTCCTTTACATCCTTAAAATCTTTCTCGAAATTGATTATGTTCTGATAGTCCGCGCCCCGCCATGAATAGATTGACTGGTCATCGTCGCCTACGACAGCGATGTTGTTATCGGCAAGAAGACGCATGAATTCGTACTGCTGGTGGCTGGTGTCCTGAAATTCGTCCACCATGATGTACTTGTATCTTTCCTTGTATTTTGCCAGAACTTCGGGAAATTCACGGAAAATCTTAATGGGAAGGGTGATGAGGTCGTCAAAATCCACCGCATTGTAGAGCTTTAATCCTTCCTGATAGCCCTCGTAAAGTTCTTTGTACATCTCATTTTCAATTGTCCACTGCTTGCGACCGGTCTTTATGTCGGAGATTAAAATTCCCACCTGATAGACATCCAGAGCCTCTGGAGAATATGCAAGTTCCCGGCCGGTCTCTTTTATGAGTGAAGCCCGGTCAGTCTCGTCGTAAATCGAAAAATTTTCCCTGTAACCCAAAAGACCGATTTCCTGCCGCAAAATACGCACTCCGAAAGCGTGGAAAGTGGAGACTGTGAGGAGGGGCAGCTTTTTGCCCGTGAGTTCCTTGATTCGCTCGCTCATTTCCTTTGCGGCCTTGTTGGTGAAGGTGAGGGCAAGAATCGCGCTCTGGGGAACTCCCGCGTCCAGCATGTGGGCGATCCGGAATGTGATTACGCGGGTTTTCCCGCTTCCTGCCCCCGCGATGATGAGGATTGCGCCGTTAATGGTCATGACGGCTTCGTACTGCTCAGGGTTGAGTTCGTTCTTTAAGTCTGATAAATCGGTCATTGGAAAGACGATTGTAACAGAAAGAAAGAAAAGAAACCACAGATAAGCATAGATTTTCACAGATTATTCGTTTTCAATTTTCAACTTTCAATTCTTTTGCTATACTTTTTCTATGTTCAGAAAGTTTTTTTTGGCTTTTCTTTTTTTCGTGCTGATTCTTCCGGCCTTTTCCCTTGGCGGTGTTCTTGCAGATTCTTCGGCTCCCCTTCATGTGATTCAAACCCAGTATTTTGACATTATTTTCCCTGAGGAGTGCCGGAAGACGGCTGAAAAAATCGGGGAAGTCTGTGATGACTATTACCTTGAAATCACTTCAAAACTTGAGACCCGGGCTTACCAGCGCTTTCCTGTGACCATTACCCGCTCGGTGGAGATGCTGAACGCCTATTTTGCCGCCGTTCCCTACAATCGGATTGTCCTTTATGATACTTATCCCGAAAAAAGTCTGGATATGTACGAGGACACTATTCAGTCTGTTTTTTACCATGAATTAACCCATGCCGTAACCTACAATATGAAAGGACCTCTTCTCAGGAAATTTTCTTTTTTTGCCGATGCCTTAAATCCCGCATGGCTTTCAGTGACCACATTCTGGGCTGAGGGAGCGACTGTTTCCTTTGAGAGCAAGGGCAGGGGAGGCAGGCTGAATGACCCTTTTAACACCCAGCTGGTAAATCAGTCTCTTATCGACGGTAAATTTCCTTCCTGGCGGGATGTGACGGGTGCCCGCGACACTTACCCGGGCGGAAGTGACGCCTACATGTTCGGAAGTATGTTCGCTTCTTACCTGCAGGAAACTTACGGAATGAGTAAGTACGCCGAATTCTGGAAAAGGGCGAATTCAAGGCTCACATTCAGCTTTATCGCCGGTGTATTTGAGAAGACTTACGGAAAATCAATCTCAGAGTCTTGGGATGAATTTAAAAAGACGCTGGAAATCCCTCATTCTGAGAAAAAGGCTAATCTCCTTTCCCCTGAAAAATCCCGGATAACGACTTTTGACGCCTTTTTTGACAGGGAAAGAAAAGAAACGGAAATTGCTTATTTTGATGCTTCTTCCTCTGCCCTCAGACTTTTGACCCTTGATGAGGGCGGAAGCGTAATATCCGGCAAAAAACTCCTTGCCATTACAGGGATTGTGCGGGTCACATTTTCTCCCGACGGGAAAAAACTTGCTTTGAGCCGCTATATAGACAAAAAAAATTACAAGTCCGTCACCGCTTATTATGATTTGGAAAAAGGAAAATATCACGAAAATCCCGAAAGCGGGTACAGGGACGCTTATTTTAAGAATCTTGATGGAAAAATCGAATTTGCGGATATTCCAATGTACAATGCGCAGGTTCCAGAGGAAAAAAAGCCGCATTTTTATTCAAAAGAGGAGATTCCTTTCTGTCCTCTTTCCATTGATGACAATTTAAGCGCCCTTATCATTAAGGATGGCCTTTCCTGGAAAATCCGCCTTTATGACGATAAACAAGTCCTTTGCGAATACGATTTTTCTGATTTTTCAGGTGCTTATGAGCCTGGATTAAGGCATAGTGATAATGCTGACCGTAAGTCCTTAATCCTGCATAATCTTCATCTGCTTTCTTCTGATTCGGCGGAAATCTGCCTTTCATTCACATGGGCGGAGCTTGGAATGGGCGGGAAAATGCTTTCCCGGGCAGGTCTTCTTAAAATCCAGAGGAATACATTGGAGAGTAGGGCTTTTTTGCAAAAAGAAAACGGATTTGCGGGTCTGGCTGAAGCCATTGCCATTCCAAATACATTCTCTTTCTTTGTGACCGCCGCTGAATATGAGGGAAATCCCCTTTACCATATGGAGATGAGCGAAAGTGATTTTGAAGAAGTAAAAGTCGCGAAAAAAATGCCCTCTTTTGTTGAAGGCTTGGAAAAAACGGCAGACTCAGAATCGGAAAGCGCTGAATCACAGAATCTGCCCCCGGCCCTTTCAAATGAAGTCTCCTACAATCCCTTTAAATATTATCCTCACGGTATTTTTATTCCTTTGCTTGCCGAAGTTCCGGTTTATAATCATGACTTGGCGGCAGATTCTTCCCTTGCCCTGGGACTTACCTTTATTTCCACAAATCCCTGGGGGGATAAGAGGCTGACTTTCTCAGCCGGCTACAATCCTTTCTTCAAAAACGGAGGAATGTTTCTTTCGCTCTCAGGCGGAAATGATTCCTTCTCTTACTCTCTGGGCGGAACTTGTATTTTTGACAGGGACTCTTTCATGCAGACTGTCGGCTCTTTGAGCGCGGCAAAAGTCTTCTGGCGGGGCAAAGTGACTGCTTTTTCTGCCGGCATTCAGGGGAACTTCCTTTACGGACGGCAGCTTACCGATGACTATGTGGAAAAAAATCGTGATGATTCCGTGGGGAAAAGTGCAGACGGGCAGGGCTATCTTTTATTCTCGAACATTCACAAAATTTCAGCCCGTTATGCCGATTATGCGGGGGTGGCTCTGCAGCCCTTTGTCCTGACCTCTTTCAGGAGCTCAGAAAAACTGCCGGAGGATGACAAATATGTTAACGCCGGTCTTACAACGAATATTCGTTTCCCGATTTTCATTCCATTTATTTTCAGCGCGACTTTATTTCCTTCCTCAAAATATGCTGCCAGTGGAAGCGTCAGGGCGATTCTTCACAGCTTTGAGATTCACAAGGGAATCCCCGCCCTTTCCCTCTTCATGCAGAGAATTGTCTTGAGCGCATCATATTCAGGAAAAATCGCCTACACTCACGGTGAATTCTGGGACATAAAAAAAACGGACGAAATTTTCAAAAAGACAAAAAAATCCGACTATTCTGATGAAATCCGCCTGAGCCTGAATCTTTATCTTTCACCCAACACGGGCTTTTTTGCAAGCGGAGACATTCAGTTCAGCCTGGGCTACGCAATGCTTTTCCGCCCAAATCCCAAATCAAGCGAGAAAAAAATCGCCTACGGAATCACCTTTAGCATGGCTTATTGATTAGCAAAGAGCGATTAGAAATTATCCGCGTTTATCTGCGTCCATCCGTGTCTGATTTTATTTCTCCGCGTCTAAAATTTTCCCTTCGCTCCATTTGAAGAATCTGGGTGCTTTGTAATCAATCCACCAGGCGCCTGCAAAAAAGCCATTGTCGTTCATGACAGGGGTGACGAAAATCACTTTGGCCGGGTTTTCCGTGTCGTATTCAAAGACATTTGACTCCCAAATCTTCTTACCAGCTATGCTTTTTGTACATTCAAATCCTGCCTGCTTATCGACCGGCGTGTAGACTGAAAAACGGTATTTTCCCGGCTTTAAGCTCAAGTGCATGGCCATTCCGCCGTCAAGATAGAGCTGATTTTTGTAGCGGTTTACAACATTTGGAATAGTAGCCCATTCGTAAGTCGCCTTTACCTTAGATTTGCTCACATCGCTGCCATTTTCGTCTTCGATTCTGAGGAAACAACGCACATAGTTGAAGTCGGTCTTGTTTTCCGGACGATAAATTATGAGTTCCCAGGGATTGTGCCTGATTTTGCCCGGCTCTGAGTCAGCGGTCACAGAAAAGAGTGAGAAAATCGAAAAAAGCAAAAGAAAAAGTTTTTTCATTTATGCGAATATGCTGCTGCTTTGTTTTTTTATTCTCTCCAGATAAAACTCAATGAAAGGTAAAAAAATCAAGAACAAGTCCTGAATTACATTTACGATCATGAAATTCTCGAAGTCATATACAATCCAGAATAAGATGTCTATGGCAGTGGCAATTTTCATTTGAGCCGCAGTCTTTGCCTTAAAAATACATATCGTAAAAACAATCAGGCTTATAGCCGGAATATAATCAGTAAATTTTAATGTGAAAAGGGCTGCCGACGAAAAATTTTCGGCAAGAAAATAATTTACTATAAAAGTCATCAGCGTTCCCAAAATGCAAAAAAGTGCAATAACCTTCATTTTCGGTTTTTCAGAGCGGTCGTTATATATGTCGCGCAAGATGGTGAAGGCATTTATGATTACTGAACTCCAGCAGAAGCCAAGGGCATAGACAATAAGGTTCAATGACATGCTGAGCAGACGAATGACAATATAATCATGTTTTTTTATAAGGAGGGATGAATAAATAAGAAGCAGAAAATTTACGACTGCCACACAGTTTGTCAATATAAAAAGGAAACTTGTATTGTTCAAATTTACTCCGATGGAATATCGCCTATCTTTCGATACTTCCTGCCATTCGCAACAAAATTTTTGCTGATGACAGTTTCTTCAACCAGAACGAGTTTCTGCCCCATGGCTTTTCTTATCTCTTCGGCAAGGTAATAGGCTTTTTCCCGTGAAATATCCATCAGAATTATCTGATATGACTTTTCCTGAACGATTGTCTTGTCAGGCAGAATATGCCCGCCAAGGTCATTTTTCAGGATTGTAAAGCCAGTCAGATTGTTTTGTCCAAGAAGATCCCCGATTTTTTTGAAAATCTCAGCATCTTTTGCCTCATCACTTTCATTGTAGTCTGTTGGAACGAAAATATAATAGCAGGTATTGTTCAAATCGAAGATTTTCTGGCCAAACTGGTACATTATGGCCGTAATTGAGGTTGCAAGAGCGAGTATCGACGGAAGCAAAAGCAGCAGATAGACATTTACTTTTTTATTTTTTTTGTTTTCTTCCATAAGCCGGACGATTCCTTATAAACACGGAAATTATAGCATTATACTGAAATAAATGAAAGATTTTCCGTTAGCGTACTTTTAATTGTGATAAATCTATGCTTTTAATAAAAACCTACTAAAATTCTAGGTAAAAGCACTTCTCAATCTAAGCGAAAATCTCTATAATTCTTTCTATGAATAAATTCCGAAATGACTTTCCGCTTTTTAAGGCGATTGATGAAAAAAATTCTGTGGATAACTCAGGCCTCGTTTATCTGGATACGGCGGCCACGGCTCAGCGACCCTACATCGTTTTGAACGCCATGACTCACTTTTACGCCACGCAGAACGCAAATCCCCTTCGCGGGCTTTATTCTTTGAGCGAGCGGGCGACAAAGGCTTATGAGGATGCGCGTGAAACCGTGGCAAAGTTCATCAACGCTCCGTCCGCAAAAGAAATCATCTTCACGCGGAATACTTCGGAAGGGCTCAACCTTATCGCCAACACTTACGGCCTGGCTAATGTGAATGCGGGGGATGAAATCGTCATCTCAATCATGGAGCATCACTCAAACATTCTTCCCTGGCAGTTTATCCGTGACACAAAGGGAGCAGGCTTAAAATTCATGTATGTTGACAAGGAGACCGGCGAGATTCCCGAAAGCGAGTACGCAAAAATCACTCCCAAAACAAAAATCGTCTCAATCACCCATGTGTCGAATGTTCTTGGAACGACCAATCCCATTAAGAAAATCGCAGAAATCGCCCATAAAAACGGCGCTGTTATGGTGGTGGACGGAGCCCAGTCAAGCCCTCATATCAAAGTTGATGTTCAGGATTTGGGTGCGGACTTTTTTGCCATGAGCGGACACAAGCTTTGCGGTCCCATGGGAATCGGTGCCGTATGGGGCAGGCTTGAGCTTTTGGAGGCTATGCCTCCCTTCCTCCGCGGCGGCGAGATGATTGAATATGTCACTGAGGAAAGCGCAACCTGGGCGGAAGTTCCCCACAAATTCGAGGCGGGAACCGTGAGCGCGGGAGACGCTGTGGGAATGGCCGCCGCAATCCGCTACATTCAGTCTGTGGGCTTGGATACAATCACTGAGCATGACAATGAGCTTGCAGTCCGCCTTATTGAGGGAATGAAAAAAATCCCCCATGTGAACATCATCGGAAACAAAGACGGCAGGAAGAGATGCGGAATCGTCACCTTTACGGTGGACGGCGTTCATCCCCACGACATAGCCACTCTTTTAAGCGGGGAGAATATCGCAATCAGGGCAGGCCACCACTGTGCCCAGCCTCTGGGAGCATATCTCGGCGTTCCGGCCACGGCAAGGGCAAGCCTTTACTTCTACAACACGGAAGAAGAAATCGACGCTCTCCTGGAGAATGTGGCGAAGCTCCGCTCATGGAGCGGATTTAAGGATTAAGCAAATAATTTGTGTTAATCTCTGCTAATCTGTGGAAAAAAAATCTGCTTTTCATTAGAATTGATTCACTATGATTAAAAGAAACACTGGTTTTGCAAATTTGACCGCAGGCTATCTCTTCCCTGAGATTGCCCGCCGCCGCCGTGAATATGCTGCTTCTCACCCGGAAGCAAAGATTATTTCTCTCGGAATCGGAAACACCACCGAGCCGCTTTCAAAACACATTGCCACTGCCATGAGCGATTACGCCCTTGCTCTTGCCA
>JAFUHS010000156.1 GCA_017468745.1 Treponema sp.
TAAAATCGTATGTCAATCTTCCTCTTTATGCCTCAAAAAACTGTCCATTTCGATTATTATAGCTTTTACTCTGGAACGAGATGATTTTCATCAGCGGATATGGGTCTTTGTTTTTCATATTCTTTTGCAATACCATCAAGTGGAGGATTTCCTCTGTCTTCTTCCAAAACCAAAATTCCTTCGCATTCTGCCTTCAAACCTCGAAAGCAGCAATAGCGAAAGACTTCTATGATTTGCTTTTTTGTGCGTGGAAATAAAAACATGGCGGTCTCCTTGTTTGTTTTCCATTATAAAAATGATTTTCTCATACGGTGAGATTTTTTGAGATTAAGAGTTTTTATACATTGAATTTTTCGAGCAAATCTGAAAGAGTCTGCAAATCATCATAAATTTGCTTATTTTCTATACTCTTCGCAAAATATTTGAGCCGTTTAATTGCTGAAAACTGTTCTTCTGTTATAGGAATAGGAAAAAGATTCAGTGTGTCAGAATAGTTGTCGTTGTAGTAAAAACCCGTTTTTTCACAAACTTCATATTCGTCTTCGCCTATTTCAAAGGGAATTTTATTTTTCTTGTGAAAAACTTCCCGCCCTGTCAGTTTCGGGAGTTTTTCAAGGTCACGATAAAGCGTAGCCCTGCTTGTTTTTAAATTGACAGATTCCAAATAAGCGGAAATATCGTGAAGCGATTTTGGATTTGCAGGCGAACTTCGTTTTAGAAAATAATGATGAAGCACAAGAAGACGATGAAGTTCTTCGGTGGTGAGAATAAATGATGGGGAAGAAGAGTTTTGCATAGGATGCTCTATTCGTTTTCTATGTAAGCGATACCGTTTTTTATTTATCAATCAAATTTCGTATCTTTTCAAATATTGCAATCTAGCTGTATTTTCTAAAAAATCAATGCGATTTTTAAAATCTTGGAAAGTTTCATATTCAACCTTAAAGGAGACGCCTAACTCTTCAAATAATGGGAAAAAACTTCATTTGCTTTTTTTATGAAATCTTGAGCTTCCCTTTCTTCTGTTTTATAATCTTAACATTCATATTTCCATACAATATTATGTAATAAAACTTTTTTCACCGACTTGTTTTTCCCGTTACAGATGTAATTATAAAGAGCAAGAATGTGAATTGTCATCTGAATGGCATCATAGCGCTCAGTTTTATGAGCAAATCGACAATCCGCGTACTGCTTTTCTTTTTTTATGAGAGAGTTAAAAAACTGTATAAACTCAGAAGATTTTTTATTATCATCAACATACATTTCTTCTTTTAAATAGGCAGGAGAAAGGTTTTTGGGAGAATTAATCCATTCCATCATTTTTGCTTCAATTGCATGCAATTCTGTTTTATTTTTGGAATAAAATACCACATCAAGATGAGCATTGTGAGTAATTTCATTTTCATCTTTTATCGCTTTAAATTCTGCTTCATACTCAGGCGAAGTATATTTGTTTTCGCCAATAATCAATTCTTTTTGTCCAAGCAGATTAAAAATCATGGCTGCAGATGAGCGAACTGCTTCAATTCCAGTGCCTAAATGTATACCGTTTTCAGGTATTTCAAAGAAATTTTTTCTATAAGTGTATAAATAAAATTCACGTTTTTTACTCTCATTCCAACGATAAGAGCCAAAATCAGTATTACTCTTATCGTATCACAGATTTTGGAGCCGTCAAGGTTCTATAAAAGGTGAACCACATGACGCCAGTTCTTACTTCTCTACCCAGACATAGCTTGTCGCAGAACTTGCCCCGATTTTTTCTACAACTCCCTGCTTCAGCAAATCTGCAAGGGTGCGTTCAACAGTTTTTGTGCTGATGTCTGGGCATTTTTCTAGGATTTGCTTTTTGCTGATTTTTCCGACCGTGTTTTGAATCAGTCGTTTTACCCGCTCCGGCTTAGAAACCTTTTCGGAAGAAAGATATTCGACACGGCTTTCAAACTCGTTCGAGGCTTTTACAAGAAGTCCGAGATAATATTTGATGAACGGCACATAAGTGTTGGAGCTTTTATGCCAGTTTGCGGAAGAATCCTGCAATGCCTCGTAATATGTTTCTTTTGTCTGTTCGATAAGCATTTCGATACTGATGTATTTTCCAACAATAAAGCCCGCCCGGTAAAAAAGGAGCAATGTCAAAAGCCTGCTCATTCTGCCGTTTCCGTCTTCAAAAGGATGAATGCATAGAAAATCAAGAATGAACATAGGAATAAGGAGGAGTTTATCTGTTTTATTTTCATTCCACGCAAAAAGGAAGTTTTCGCACATACGGCACATGGCTTCTTCCGTTTCAAAAGCAGGAACCGGTGCAAACCGTACTTTCTGGATTCCATTACGGTCAGTTTCCGCAATGATATTGTCAGAAGTTTTATATTTCCCGCCAAAGCCAGATTTATTATAGGAATACAAATCGCGGTGAAGTTGCAAAATGATATTTGCAGTCGGGCTGATGTAATCATAATTTTCGTGAATTGTATTCAGAACATCCCTATAGCCGGAAATTTCTTCTTCGTTGCGGTTCTTTGGCTCTGATTTTTGGCTCATCAATTCTTCAAGTCGTTTGTCGGTTGTAAAAATGCCTTCGATTCTGTTTGAAGATTTTGTACTCTGGATTTTTGCTATTTCAAGAAGCGTGCTCAGCTCGTCTTTTTTTGCTTCCACAAACAGTTGCTGACGACCTTTGTGTTCATAAATCGTGGTTAAAAGCTGAACTATTTCCGGCGAAAGCAGATTTTTTGCGTTTTCATTGTATTCAAAATTATGCATTCTCTACCCCAAATCAAATTTCTCTATGTCATTTTATATCAATTTGACATAGAGAACAATAAAATGACAGAGAGAAATGCCTGATTTTCTAACATAGCAATCTATTCTTCGTCTGCCTTCAGAATCATCGCTCTTTCCCAGTCTAGCAACTCGTGCTCTTCAGCTGAGTTTTCGCCTTTTACATCGCAGAGAACCCGGAAAACAGGCTCAGTGCCGCTTCCCCGCATCCAAATGTATGCAAGGGGTGCTTTATTTTTGTCGGAAAAGAGGATTTTTAGGCCGCCCTTTCCGTTTTTTGAATAATCAGTAAGATTCCGACTTTCTTCCGTGCCGTTGGTGCCGATTGCCTCGTAGTTTTCGATTCCGTATTTTGAGGAAAGCTCGCCCTTTTTTGCCTGCCATTCTTCCTCAAAGATTTTCTGGAATCTGCCTTTGAGGACTGAATGGTCAGCCGTTCTGATTTTAAGGATTGCCCTTTCTTCTGCGACTCCTGTTGTGGTGTAAACAGGAAGAGTTTCAATCACATCGATAAGAGAAAAATCATTTTTATATGGAAGATTCCGAGCCTCACACCAGATGTGGAAGAGGCCTTTGACTTTTTTTCCGCCCTCTTCTGAATCCCTGAGGACAAGAAGCTTGACAAGGGCAAAAATCGTGTTTAAGGGGTCGCGCACCGCCGCCGGATGAGTGATGTTCCCACCGTTACTTCCTTCGCCTAAAATCCGCACGGTAAAGCCTTCGCTCCGCTTTTTTCGGGCAAGGTTCACCACATTGGCTTCGCCAACCTCCGCACGGAAGATTTTTGCTCCGAAAGAAGAGACGATTTCGTCAATGCGCATGGAAGTGGGACAGTTTGCCGCCACAGCAAGATTTTCTTTTTTGCCCCCGGAGAGATTTTCCAGATAGCGCATGTAGGAAAGTTCTGAAAGGACTGAAAGGGCAAAGACTTCCTGAGCCTTGAGCACTTCCGCCTTAGCTGATTTTTCGTTCCAGAAGACGATGTTTCCCCGGTCGCCGTCACAGTCAGGCATGTAGCCCAGCTTTACTTCACTTTTCCCTTCTTTTTGAAGCCGCTCCATCTCACCGGCGCACCAGACTAAGTTTTCAGGCTCCGGGATTATTGCGTGTACGATTTTACCCGGCTCGTCGTTGAGGCCGTAGTAAGAGATTCCGCAAGATTTAAAAACCTGAGTGTCGATTGAAAGAGTGCGGGCAGAGCCGTTCATGTCAGCCACGATTCCCAGAGGATTTGAGGCAAGGCTTTCCTTGATTTTTGAGAAAAGCTTTTCCTGCTCAGCTTCATCACCGCTTGCAGAAATGACTTCTTTTGAGAAAGCAAGATAGGCTGATTTTGACTCAACCTTTGCTTTCTGGCTTTGGGCTATGATTTCGTTTACTTCGTTTCGGGCTTCCTGAGCGTTTTCTGCAGTTTTGAAGGACTTTTTTTCGTCAAGGATTTCCCGAATCCGCCGGATTTCTGACTCAGAAGAAAGTTTTTCGTTTAAGGCTTTGACAAGCTTTGCGTTTTCTGCCCCGTTCAGGACTCCGCCGTCATCAAGGCCGAATTTGATTCCGTTGTGGCCTATGGGATTGTGGCTTGCAGAGATATAGATGAAACCGCTGGCTTTTTTACCGTAAGCCATGATTTCAGGGGCGGCTATGATTCCCGGATATTTCACTTTGATTTTTTTTGCCGCAAGGAGTTTAAGCATGGTTTCGGCTATTGCCTTGCCTGTGGGGCGGGTATCGCGGCCTACTATCACAAGTGGGGAAGAAGATTTTTCGCTCAGATAGTCCGCGAAAATTTCAGCTGAAATTCCTGCGATAACTTCATCATCTCCGCTGATTTTTGAGCTCTTGTCGTTTTCATCTCCAGAAATGGCGAAAACCTTGCGCCAGCCTGAAGCCGATGTAATCATTCCGTGTGTCATAACTCTTCTATTTTAACACGGAAGAAGCTGAGATTCAACGAGGATATGCCATTCCAATTTCATTTTCCATCTCCCGACAGAGAAATATAATGAAGACAAATGCAAAATAATTGACAGTTGAATCTTACAATGATAAAATATTCGTCACTATTATTATAAAATAAAGGGTATATTGTATGAAAAACAAAATGCTTTGGATTGGTTCGGTAATCATCCTTATTCTTTCGGTTATCTGTTTCGTAGTTTTCGGAGTCGGCACAGAACTTATCCGTGCGGTCACCGGCGAGGGAAATGGAATCTCTTTCGGAAAATACAATGGCAAAGACATCGTTCTCGCACCGGGAACAGACTTTGCAAATGCCGTTCAGAATTACACAAACTACTACCAGAATCAGGGTACAGAGCTAGACCAGTCAGCTTACTTCTACATCTACAGCTATGCTTTCAACTCTGCAGTTCAGGCTGCGGCTTACAAAGACGCTGTAAAAAAGTCTGGCTACAAACCAAGCGGCAAAGCAATTTCTCGAATCATGCTTCCCTACTTCCTCAATTCAGAAGGAAAATACGACCCGAAATTATACAATCAGGTTTCAAATGCCGACAAAGAATCTCTTAAAAACGATATTTCAAAGCAGCTTATCTGGCAGCGTTTTTCAGACGACACTTTCGGCTCTTCAGAAAAATTAGGTGACCACACATTCTACGGTCTAAAAGAAAGCAAAAACGAAAAAGCGTTTCTCGCCTCATTCGGTGAAGAAAAGCGAGCTTTCGATGTCATCTCATTTGACAAAGCGGATTATCCTGAAACAGAAATCCAGAAATTTGCCTCAGAAAACCTTTCACTCTTTGACAGCTACGCTCTTTCAATGATTACGGTAAAAGAAGAATCACAGGCAAAAAAATTGCATGCACAGTTGACAAACAATGAAATCACTTTTGAAGATGCCGTCACAGAATACTCAGAAAAATACTACACAGACGGGGAGGGAAAAGTAAAAGAAAGTTTTACATACCAAATTAAAGAAAACCTCGCGAATGAAGAAGATTTTGCAAAAATCGATTCCCTCGCAAAAGACGCTCTCAGCGAAGTTATCAAAACAAATACAGGTTTCTCAATCTACAAATGCACAGATGCAAAAACCCCAGCAAAAATCGAAGAAAAATCAATTATCGATGCTGCAAAAGCTTATATCACGGCAAACAAACAATCTTTAATTGAGGACTATTTCACGGAAAAAGCAAAAACATTCGTTGCTAATGCTCAGCTTGATGGATTCACCAAGGCCGCTGCAAAAGCAGGTACAGAAAAACTCTCAATTCCGGCATTCCCCCTCAATTATGGAGACACTTCAATAACCGGCAAGCTCGACTCTTCAAATGCAAAAGCATTCGCAAATGCAAGCACAAACGAAGACTTCCTTGAAAAGGCTTTCTCAATGAAGCTCAACGAAATCTCAGAACCTACAGTCCTCGGAAACTATATCACAGTTTTCCAACTTACCAGCATTCAGAACGATAAGGCTACAGATGAAGAGCTTACAAAAATATCTGAAGAACTCGAGAATTACGATCAGAGCAGCGCTCAGTCAGCACTACTCGCAAGTTCTAAAGTTCAGAACGATGTGGCAAATGTTTATTTCAACAAATTTCTTTCGCGCTAAGGGTCAGGAATTTGGAAGAATCTGAAATGGAGCGGAAAACAGCTCCGCACGAAAAGCCCTGTTTGGTTTCAACCGAGCGGGGCTTTTCCCTTTCTTATCAAGGCAGGTTTCTCTATTCAAAATACGCTCCTGACCGTGCGATTTTGGGAACGATTCAAAATCTTACAATTTTACCCGGAACACTGATTATCGCTTCGTCACCAGCCCTTTGGCTTGGTCTCAATGCTCTTTTAGAAAAACTTCCGGAAAAGTGTTTTATTCTCGGCTTGGAATTCGATAAAGAACTGCACGAATTTGCAGATTCAGAATTAAAAAAAATCATAGAAAATATCGATTCGGCAGATATAGAAAGCTTTCTCTCAAAAGTCGCCCTTCTCCCCTATTCCGATAATGATTACATAGTAAATATTCTTAGCGGAGAAGATTTTCCCTCAAAAAAGGCAGATTTCTCTATTCTCCCCCATATTTCAACATTCCGCAGGGCGCTTTCCCTTGAAATGAGTGCAGGAAGCCAATTCAATAAAGAAAAATACCGTGCATCCGCTTCGCTCGCAGAAAATACAATCGCCTCATTTTGGAAAAACAGAATCACACTCACAAAACTAGGACGGCTCTATTCAAGGAATCTCTTTAAAAATCTCGGCAATCTGCCAGACACAATCGATTTAAGAAAACTTTTCCGCACAGTCAGCCAGCCTATTTTTCTTTTTGGAGCAGGAGAAAGCATTGAGGAGACGCTACAGAACATTCCCCTCTCACAGCTGGAAAAGTGCTTTATCATTGCCGTAGATGCGGCTGCCCCCGCCCTAAAAGCTCATGGACTCAGGATAGATGCTCTTGTCGCAGTTGAAGGGCAGCTTGCTATCGAAAAAGCCTATATCGGCTCATGCGCAAACAAGGCACTCTTCATAGCGGATATTACTTCCCGACCGCAAGTCACACGCCACACGCAAAAAGCGGTTACTTTCTTTGCCTCAAAATACACTGACGCTTCTTTTTTCAAAAATCTCTCAAATAAGAAGTTTTTTCCGCCTACAGTTCCGCCCCTCGGTTCAGTCGGCTTAACAGCCCTTCATATCGCAAGCCTTCTCCGCAAAGACCATAATATCCCGATTTTTGTCAGCGGTCTCGATTTTTCTTTTTCTCCAGGACGAACCCATGCAAAAAACACTCCAGCTCATATAGCCCGTCTTTCAAGCTCAAGCCGACTCAGTCCTGTCGAAAACTATGCCGCCGCATTCAGGTTAGGGGCAAAAAGAATTATCGGTAAGAATTCAATCCCCGTAATCACGGATCAGGCACTTTCCGGCTATGCCTCAAGTTTCGCAGATTATTTCAGGAAAACGGCAAATTTGTATGACTGCGGAAGGCAGGGGCTTCCCCTTTCCATACAGGAAATCTCGTCAGAAAAAACGAGAATGTATCTTGAGACAATTGCCGGAAAATCTCCAGCCTTCAAGTTGGAAGAAAAATCAGATATTGAAAGAAAAAAATCAAATCAAAGTGAAATTCTTTCATTCCTAGAAGAAGAAGAGAAAGCCCAGAACCGCATAAAAGAACTCCTGATGTTCGGAAATGATGTGGCCAGCTGCTCCTGCTCAGTCGAAGATGAGCTTGAAGCCCTTATCTCATGCAGGGAATATCTCTTCCTGCACTTCCCGGACGGCTACAAATGCGACACCAAAAACCTGAGTTTCCTGAAGCGGGTGCGAAGCCAGATTGATTTCTTTTTAAAAGACATCAAAAATGAATTGAAAAATAGAGAATAAACCACAGATTACACAGATTGTTTTTTTATATTGGACGCGGATTCACGCAGATAGACACAGATATATATCCATCCGCATCTTTATTCTTATCCGCGTTCATCTGCGTCTTATTCTCACCCGCGTGCATCTGCGTTTATCCGAGTCTATTCTATTCTTCCTTCTCTTTGAGGACTGCCAGGAAGGCGCTCTGGGGCAGCTCTACATTTCCGATCATCTTCATGCGTTTTTTGCCTTCCTTCTGCTTTTCAAGCAGCTTTCGCTTTCGGGTGACATCGCCGCCGTAACACTTGGCAAGGACATCCTTTCGCACAGGATTAACGGTTTCACGGGCGATAATCTGGCTTCCGATTGCTCCCTGAATGGCGATTTTAAACTGCTGCCTTGAAATCTCCCCTTTCAGCCGCTCACAGACCTTCTTGGCCCGGACGGCGGCTTCAGGCTTGTAGGCAAGCTGGCTCAGTGCGTCCACAGGTTTTCCGTTGAGCAATATATCGACCTTAACAAGATCGGTCTGCTGATAGTCGGTGACTTCATAATCAAAGGAAGCATAGCCCCGGCTGTAGCTTTTGAGTTTGTCGTAAAAATCAAAGAGGACTTCGGCCAAAGGCATTTCGTAGGTAAGCTCAACCCTCTTTTCATCGAGGTAGGTCATGTTCCTTTGAACGCCCCGCTTTTCAGTGCAGAGATTCATGATTGAGCCGATATAATCCGTAGGAGTGATAATCGTGGCCTTGATGTAAGGTTCCCATGCTTCCTGAATCTTTGTCTCAGGAAATTCCGTCGGATTATCGATAATCTGCTCACTGCCGTTAGTCAGCTTGATTTTGTACTGAACGCTAGGAGCGGTGAAGATTACCGCCTGATCGTAATCCCGCTCAAGACGCTCCTGAATGATTTCAAGGTGCAGAAGACCCAAAAATCCGCAGCGGAAGCCGTTTCCAAGGGCAAGGGAATTGTCTTTTTCGTAAATGAGAGAGGCATCGTTGAGTTTGAGCTTTTCCATGCTCTCCTTCAGCTCCTCGTAATCGTTTGAGTCAATGGGATAAATCGAAGAGAAGACCACAGGCTTGACCTCTTTGAATCCGCCCAAAGGCTCTAGAGCCGGATCAGAAGCAAGGGTAACGGTGTCTCCGACACGGACATCGCTTACGGTCTTTACGCCCGAGATAATGTAGCCGACGTCTCCCGCCTCAAGGTAAGGAGTTTCCTCGTAGTTGATTTTGAAGATGCCGATTTGGTCTACTTTGTAGTCAGTGTTGTTTGACATAAAGCGGATTACATCGCCCTTTTTGATTCTGCCTTCTTTGACCCGGATATGAATTATAACGCCCCTGTATTCGTCATAGTGACAGTCAAAAATCAAAGCCTGAGCCTTGCCGTCAGGGTCGCCACTTGGAGCCGGGAATTTTGTTACGATGGCTTCCATCAAGTCATCAATGCCCTCGCCTGTTTTCGCGCTCACAGGAACAGCGTCGGCGGAATCCAAGCCCAAGTCGTGGTCTATCTGCCTTTTGACATTGGGTAAATCCGCGCTGGGAAGGTCGATTTTGTTGATGACAGGAACGATGGTCAAATCCTGCTCCATAGCCATGTAAAGATTTGAGACAGTCTGGCTCTCAACGCCCTGGCTTGCGTCAATCAAAAGAAGGGCTCCCTCGCAGGAAGCGATTGCCCGGCTCACCTCGTAGGAAAAGTCAACATGCCCCGGAGTATCGACGAAATTCAGCTCGTAATCATGGCCGTCTTTCGCATGATAGGGAATGGTAACAGCCTGACTTTTAATCGTAATGCCCCGCTCACGCTCAATATCCATGTTGTCGAGAATCTGATTTTTCATCTGCCGGTCATCGATAATCTTGGCCTTTTGAATCAGACGGTCGGCCAGGGTTGATTTTCCGTGGTCAATATGCGCGACGATACAAAAATTGCGCTTATATTTCATTTCTGTCATAATTTCTCCATTTTATTCCGAATTTAAGGCGGAATTTAAAAATAATATGGACTGTCAAGCGGAGCGGCAATTGCCATAATACCATCCAGATAGCCCTTTTTGCGGTTTTTCGCATAAATTTCTGCATACATGGCAGAATTATCTTCGTTCAATTTTATATCTCTGATTTCAACAGGATCGTTCTCAGAAAAACCTGACTCATCAGCAACCGACCCTTTGATAACTTCTTCGATAGAATATTTTCGGGAACTTGAAGTAGAAACAGGAAGAAGCCTCATACCAAAAATCGGCACAAAAGACTTCGCAATAATGTCTCCTTTATAAATATTATAACCAGGATGCTCAGGTCGGGCAGCAAGGTAAATCTCTGTCTCATGAGTTTCGCCCTCATCATGGCGGAACTTTATTTTTACGATAGATTTTGCCGCACTCTTCATAAGAAGATTCTGCATATCTTCAAGCGTAGTAATTTTCTGACCGTCAAATTCAACAAGCAAATCACCAACGGAAATGTGAGACCTGCTGGCACTGCTACCTGGGAAAACATACTGAACTTCAAGCCCCACATTTTTTCCAAGCTCTTTTTTTGTATGCCCGAAGCATCCCAGCCATGGATGAGAGACTTTACCGCCAGCATAAAGAGCAGGAAGAAGGGATTTTAAGTATTCCACAGGAATTGCGAAATTCAAGCCTTCATATTGAAGCATTCCGGCAAAAACAATCGCCTGAACATTTCCGTTAGAATCAATACATGGACCACCAGAGTTCCCCTGATTCACAGCCGCATCAATCTGCATTACAGAACCGAGAGTAAATAATTTTCGGTCACTTGCGCTGACAATTCCGCTAGTAAGAGTGCGCTCCAATCCAATAGGAGAGCCAATTGCAAAAATCTTATCACCTACATCCAAATCTGCACTTGAACCAAGATTAAACACATAAGGCGCGTCAACTTCGGTTTTTATGAGCGCAAGGTCAATCTGAGGATCATAGCCTATAACCTTGGCAGGAATCCTGGTATCAGAATCCTCAGCAAGTTTTATATACAAGCGGGAAAATCCCTCGTTTTTCTTGTCAACCAAATCTGAAATAACATGATGATTCGTAACGATATATCCGTCTTTAGAAATAAAAAAGCCTGAGCCAATCACACGGTCAGCAAAGCCCATTCCGTTTTGAATTTTGATTCCTTTATCAACCCAAATTGTAACAGTGCCATTGATATAAGAGGAAACACGGGATGACGACGAAGATTTTTCACCAGTAAGACCGGGGACATTCTCTTTTGAAAGGCTCTCTAACTCAGCGAAAGATTTTGAAAGCTTTTCAGAAAGGGAAGAATTAAGCGTCGTCAAAGATTTTTGAATCCGCAAAGCCGTGTACCAGTCTGATTTTTCGACCGCAGCATTAAATTCTTCTTCCACGGCCTTCTCGCAATCAGACAGAGTCTCAGCATCTTTCAGTAAAAAAGCCCGCCAAAGAGCCTGAACCGGATTTTTTTCAAGCAAAAGCAAAATTCTCTTTCGCTCTTCCAGCCGTGCATCTTCCTGAGTGTAGTCGACATCGGAATAAATATCTTCCGGTTCCCGTATAGAAGTACAGGCGGAAAGCATATATGCAAGAGAGAGTAAAAAGAAGATTTTTTTTAAGTGGGGCACAATATTTTCAGTTTTCAATTTGGTTTCCGTTTTAATTCTCAATTTTCAAGGCAAAAATCATTTTTTCAATCCTTACAGCAAGAAATCTTTTTTTTCGCTGTTTACAATAATAGAAACACCTTGCTCAGTGATTTGGTTAATAGCTTGCATGATATTTTCTTCATCTTTTTCGTCACCGGTCTCAGAAATCCAGTAAAAATGTGCGTCAGAGCCCTTTGAAACAGTCAGCATCTGCTCCCCATTTTTTACGAGCACAGGAATTCCATCTTCTGAATTAACCGTAATCAGCGAGTCAGTCAACGGCTGATGGAATTTAGCCTCTTCTCGAACTTTTCCGTCAAGCATAGAAGGATATTTTATGTATTGGACATCCCATTTTCCATTGCTGTCGGTATCCCATGAAGCAATTTTTCCAGGAATTTTTTCGCCTACACTTCCAGGCAGATATTCTTCGATAAAGTCGGGGATTGTATCTCCATTACTGTCTACGGTTATTTTTTTGACATAAAATCCCGTTCCACTGGCAGGAGAGCCAAAGAGATTCGTCATTATTTGCATTTCATCACTTATAGAAATGAAATTTTCGTCAGAATTAGTAGAAAAACCGTAATATTCGCTTGTTTCAAAAAGACCATCACCGTCAACATCAAGTTTTCTAGAGACAGGAATGCCTTTTTCAAACTGACTCATAGCGTAAATCTTATTACCAACTGAATAGCTTGCAAGTTGAGCGACTCCGTTCAGAAGGCTGACTTGTATCACAGCCCCATCCCTCTCTTGAGAAGGAATCGTGTAGCTCAAGGAAGCTTTCAACAAATCCTGACCTGATACCGTATTTTCATCTTCTTCAGAAAGAACAGGTATGTAAAAATCACACTGAAGGCTTTCTTTTAAGGCGGCATCAGGCGCAATCGTAAAGGGCGACCAGGCCAGGGTCTCTGCGACAAGGGTAAATCGCAAATCAGAATGTTTATTGTCCATTTTATAAACTGCGGAAGCAATATAAGGCCAGGATGAATACTCAAGCTCAAGAGCGTTATCCGTCAGTGAGACAGTAAGCGGAACACCAAAATCACAAAGAGCAGACCAGTCGTTTTCATCATCTTGATTTTGGTCATAAGATATAGACTCCGGCCGCCCCCTCTTATAGATAATTTTCATGTTTGTAATTAAATCAGAATCTGTCGTAGCTGTTATCGTGCCATTATAAGAATTTAAGTATTCAGCAAATTCTTTTTTCGCTTCGTCCGTATGCAAAAGGGCGGCAAAATCTTCAAGGACAGAAAGTTCGATTGTTTTATCAGAAAATTGGTAAAAATAATCAAGAGCCGAATCTTCATCTAAAAGACCGTTTTTAAGCGCTTCAATCGCATAAAGAGGCGATTTGAATTCTTTTGAATTGAAAGCTTTCAGCATACGAATTTTTTTCTCTGAATCAGCGGCAAAAATCGCAGCATAAATCTCAAGGTCATTACTGGCGTTTTTATATAGGGGAATCGTAAGCGCAAATGCATCGGAAAGAAGACGAGCCTCATCAGGAAGAGAAGAAGTCTTCCGGAAAATCTGATATTCGTGCGTGTAGAAAAGTTCGGCAAAACGGGAATCGGCAGGATAAACCCGGCGGGCAGAATCAAGACGGGAACGTGCTTTTGAAAGACTTTCGCTATCGCCCATGCAATAATAAACTTTTGCACGGATATACTCGGCATCAGCAGAATAAATGAATGGGGCAGAATCAAGGACAGAAAGGGACTGGGTATACTGGCGCTCTGAACATAAAATGTCAGAATATAAAATACGGGCTCCATCCCGGTTGTAGTCAACCCATTCAGAATCTGTGAGGGCGGTCACAACATAGGGAAGAATCTGGGATTTTTTCTCGCCAAGGGAGGCAAGGGAAACTGCGCGTATATACCACAAGTCTGCGATTTTATCATCGTAAGCAAGACCCATTTTCGCATTTGAATCAGCTTCATTCCATAACTTTTCCGCTGCAAACTGCTTTGCAATCTGTAGATAGCGTACAGCAGTCCGCCGGTTCGCCACACTCGCAGAGCCGTTATTGCTCTGAGCAAAAAGAATAGCCAATGAAAAAAGAAAAAATGAAACAGTAGCCAGTGTTTTTCTGAACATTAAAAAAATCCCTTTTCGTTATTCTACTATAATTTAGAATCTTCTACAATCCAATTTTTTGCACCGAGAAAAGAAGCGAGCACAGCACGAGGAAAAAGGCATTCATTCGGAGAAGATGGGGAAAACTCTTCAACAACCATCACCCGGCAACGCATAGCAGGAGGAATATTCCAGTCGTTAAAAAGGTCCGAAAGATTTTTCTTCTTACCATCTGCGGTCAGCACAGAATCCCCTGGAAGCGAAGAACGAATCACAAAAGGCGAATTAACATAAAAAGAGACCCTTTTCTCAGAAATATTCTCCTCTTTTTTAGAGATTACAAGCCGAAGTCTTTTTTCGCTGTCAGACGATTCAGTTTGAATGAGCAAATCGTCAAATTCCACCAGCTCACCGGATTTATTGAACACAAAGAAAAATCCATTTTCAAGAGTAAGTGTTTTCTGACCGGCATTTTCAGGAAAAACAGAAAAAGACAGAAAGTCTGAATCAAGGCTGACAAGCACATTCTCAAAAACAATTTCCCGTTTTTCTTCTTTTTCCCAGGATAAAACCTCTTCAAAAACAGAAAAAGGGAAACGACCGCCAAAACCAAGACGATTCAAAAACGAGAAAAAAAGCCGTCTCTTCAAAGCATCATGAAGCGAATAGAAAAAACAACGGTCAATTTTATTGACATCACACCTGGCCGACAGTCCTTCCGTCTCTGACTTAAAATAATCCTCATCGGCAAGAGCCTTTCTGCTTCCAGACAGCAAAGCCTTTTCCCAGCCAGAGAAATGCTCGTTTAATACAGGAACAAGCAGATTTCTAACTTTATTCCGAAGATAGGTCGTATCAGAATTTGTAGAATCGGTACGCCAGCCCTGACTCTTAGCTTTTAAGTAAGATTCAATTTGCTCGCGGCTTATACCCAATAGAGGCCGGATAAATTTTCCCCTTGCCTTTTTAATTCCTCCCAATCCTTCAAGGGAACTTCCTTGCAAGAATCGCATGAGCAAAGTTTCAGTCTGGTCATTTTGATTATGGGCAAGGGCAAGGGCACAGAGATTTTCATTTTTAATAAATGATTCAAAGGCTCTATAGCGAAAATCACGAGCCAGAGACTCAATGCTCAAACCTTCCATCCTAGAGTCATTTTCGATTTTACCATACTCTATGCGTTCAATAAAACAAGACAAATTAAGTTTTTCGCACAGGTTCTGAACAAAACGAGCGTCACCACCGCTTTCTTCCTCGCTACGGATTCCGTGGTCAACAGTGATAACGCGAAGCAAAGCCGGCTTAAAAATCGAAGAGAGAGAAATCAAAAGGGAAACAGAATCGGCTCCACCAGAAACCGCGATTCCAAGGGGAGATGTTTCCGAAACCGATGCAGGGGAAAGACCGCACGAGAGAAGCCCTGAAAGAACTTTTTTTTCAAATTGAGAAGTGAGCAGCCCAGATTCTGCAAGAGACATTCGCGACAAGCCTCCAAAAAAAATCCCCTGCACGGCAGGGGATTTTTCACGAAGAATGATTAGCGGGCTGGTGCAACGCTTACGAGTGAATCTTCACCGTTTGTAAGGACGGTAACTTTGTCACCCAAGTTCATATCTTTTACACGGAAAACATCACCGATGTTAACATTTGAAACATCAATAACAACACGGACAGGAAGATCCTTTGGCAAAGCCTTAATTTTTACCTCTGGAACATGCTTTACCATGAAGCCGCCCTTGAGGACGCCGGCAGGTGTGCCCTGATATTGAATTTTATATGTGCGAACCACAGGTTTTTTGTTTGTAACCGCAAAGAAATCAGCATGAAGAACTTCGTCTTTGATGATATTGTACTCTGTATCGCGGATAAAAGCATCGTATTTTTTGCCTTCGAGATCAAGAGTAACAAGAGTTGTGCTTGTGATTGAGCGCCAGACTTTGTTGAACTGAATTGAATCAACAGTGATAGATGTCGCCTTACCAGCTTCGTCATAAACGACAGCAGGAATGCGTCCTTCAGCACGAATCAATCGTGCAGCTTTTTTGCCAGTTTCAGAGCGTGTTTTTGCCTCGATAACTAACTGTTCCATTTTAATACTCCTAAAATTTTGGAAAAGTCCACGCGAGACAAATAAGTCGACTTGATTCTGAAAATCATGCCCCATCGCTCATCACGCCAGAGCTTTTCCATAAATATATGCTGGGCCGACAGGATTCGAACCTGTGGAATGATGGCACCAAAAGCCATTGTCTTACCGCTTGACGACGGCCCAAAAAAATAACCTAATTAATCTTCAGCAGAAGATTCATCAAAGTGACCTGCATTATACTCTGAAAGTATCTTGTCTTGCAAGGCATTTCGAAAATCTGCACTAATCGGGTGAGCAACATCTTTATAATCACCGTTCGCCGTCTTCCTGCTCGGCATTGCGATGAAAAGCCCCGACTGTCCCTCAATAACTTTTACATTATGAACGACGAAGCAATTGTCAAAAGTGACGGTAACATAAGCCTTCAATTTTCCTTCAGCAGTTACCTTTCGGATTCTCAGTTCTGTGACTTCCATAAGTTACAAATTCCTTTTTTGCAATCAAAAGATTTTCAATGCGCCACAACACATTTCCATTTTTTTTGACATTTCAAGCAAGCTTCTTTTGCAGCAGCATCTGACTTGAACACGCCAAAAACTGTAGCACCTGACCCGGACATATCCGCCCAGTCAGCTCCACATTCCAAAATATCCTTAAGGGCTTGCCCTATCAAAGGATATTTATCGATAAGAACAGGAGTGAAGGAATTTGTAAATTTCCAAGCACCAATAAAACCGTAATATAAACGCTTCAACTCCGAAAAATCAGGGTACAAAACCTTGTATTTGGAATCATACAAACCTGACTCATAGGCTTTATCTACCAAAGAATACGCCTCTTTTGTGGAAGAGTGAATTCCAGGAAAGATAAGCACAAAACTTAGGTCAGTTCTCGGCTCGATTGCTTCGACAACTTCGCCTCGACCTGAAACTAAAGCGCATCCACGACCTTTTTGAAAAAAACCTGAATGCAAGAAGAAGAATACGTCGCTTCCGACCTTTTCTGCAACGGCATCAGCTAGAGAATCCGTTAACTGAATCTCCGCCAGGTCAGCCAATCCTTTTAACAGTGACGCACCGTCAGAAGAACCGCCACCCAACCCTCCACCTGCAGGCAAAAATTTATTGAGCACTACTTCTACGCCGAAATCAATATTTGTTTCGGAACAGAATGCCGAATAAGCTTTCGTCAGCGTATTTTCCAGAGGAAGCAGCATTTGAGAACACTGAACAACGCATTTTTTTTGAGGAATGCGCCGAATGTGCAACTCATCGGAAAAATCAAGTGTCTGAAAAATACTTTCAATGTCGTGAAAACCATCCGCCCGTTTTTCCAGAACTTTAAGTCCTAAATTTACTTTCGCGGGAGCCTTTACGCAGACATCAAAAGACATAGTTAAACATTATATGCCAAAAAGAGAAAATGTCAAGAATATTTTTTCCAATCCCACTCCTAAATCTTACCCTACCCGTCTTTTTTCAGCCAAGATTTAAATTAGAGAAATTAGAGAATTCAAAGTAAATCGACATAAATTCTTATTGACAGAAGATGATTATAAATTTACACTTTCTTGTCTTTGACAAGGAATCACTATGTTTATTAATGAAGAAATGAACGATGTTAAGGTTATGGCTCTCGGCTTTTCATATACCGACGAAATTGACGAAAGCTATGAATATTCTGGTGAAGAAGACGACTTCGAGTCATTCAACGATGATACGCTCAACAAATTCGACGATGACTTTGACGAAACCATCGATGAAGACGATATAAATGTCACTTACGATTCCGAGGATACAGAAGACTACAACGATGAAATCACAGAAGATTATTCAGATTCAGAAGACTAAATTAAATAAGCAACAGGGAATAGATAAAAAGTAATTTTAAACTCATGCCTTGTCACTCATTATCTATCCCTTTTCACTTATTATCTTAATTTTTTTCCGCCATGCCAGAGTTTCTCCAAATCATAGAACTCGCGGGCATCGGCACTCATCAAATGCACGACCACAGGACCAATATCGATTAAATTCCAGTCATCCCCCGAAGGAGACTTGTTGTGCGTAAGATGGATTTCCATATCATTTTCTTTCACATAATCCTTAATCTGCTTGGCAAGTCCCTGCCAGTGAGCAGAACTGTGGATTGTTGCAATAACAAAAAAATCAGTCCATGAATTCAACTCAGATACATCTATGACACTTACATTCTCAGCTTTTGAATCTTCAAGCAAGCGTGCGATTTCAAGAGCATTTTCCTCTACTGTTTTTACTTCTGCCATATTTACTCCTATTTTTTGACATATCTTCCGTCAAAGTCTTTCCCAAGAATAATCGTGAAATCGACATTTGACACACTCGTACTGTCAGCATCAGGTGCGACAGACTCATCGATAATATTTGTACACCGGATAAAATCTCCGAGACTTTTTGCTATCTCGTCGTTACCGATATGGTTTATGATTACAGTCTTATCATAATCGTTCGAATCAGCATTACTCGTAGCCAAAATATCATAACCAGCGCTTTGAAGCAATATCATTGTATTCCGGGCCAAGCCCTGCACAGTCGTTCCATTCTGAATCTCAAGAACATAGGTTCTGTTAACATCCGCGTTATCAAGGGAAATAAGAGAATTGGAAACCTGCTTGAAAACCTGCTTAATGAAGTCGCCGTCATAAAGGGGAAAAAGCAAGGTTTTTCCGTCGACTACACGCTTTGAACCGGTAATGGATCTGGGGATAAGATGCTCCGAATCAACCTGCGAAATTATCGTCATAAGACGGTAAAAGTCTTTATCATCAAGATTTGAAGTCATTTTTTCCTTAATGACATCAAAGGATTTTTTTGATCTGATGATTTTTTCATTCCTTGAAAGAGCAGAGAAAAAAGCCGTAAGAACATTTTGCCGCCGCTCAATCAAATCTTTTTCAGGTTCATCAGACCGCTCATAATTCAAATAAGTGCGAATTTTGTCCCCGTCAAGAGAAACAAGACCGCTGGGAAGCAGATAGCGTTCACCATCCTCATTCTTGACATCCACTGGCGAAGGAATAAAAATTTTCATTCCCCCAAGCATGTCAGTCAGCTCACCAAATTTAGTAAGATTTAGAATGATATAAAAAGGAATCGTCTGGCCGACCAGATTTTCAATCTCGCTTTTGTATGCGTCAATACCTTTTTCAAGATAAACTGAGTCGATTGAATCGACACGACCTAAACTCTGAAAAATAGCACCTGTATTCTCAAGGATATTTATGAGGGCACCACGCTGGGAAACAGGATAATAAATGAAAACATCCGTGAACAAAACCCTGTTTTTATCCTCCATGACAACGAGGGTCTTAATCACGCGGTCAGACTTTAAGTTTTCGTCAACTGTGCTTACCCGCAGGGACAAGGCAAGACCGACCGTAACCGAAATAAGAATCAAGAAAATGAGAAGAAGGAGAAAAGCGCCTTTGTTTGAATTCGGATTTGAATTTTTCATGTATTACTTCTCCCTCCGTAATTTTTCCGCAAGTTTCAAAGACGGCTCTGCCACAGTTTTGCCGTGAGATTCAAGATAGTTGATATTCTCTTCAAGGACGGCAAGCACAAGACCGTGCAGCGATTTTGCCATGAGATTGGCCCGATATTCATCGGTCGACTGCGGTCGCCCCGGCTCAATTTTGTCTGCGACAAAAAGCAAAAGGGCAAAATCACAGGAATCAGCAGAACCAAAAGTATGATTCGCTATCGCATCGATGATTTCCTTATCTGTAATTCCGAATTTTTCCTGGATTAGGACTGCAGCCGCCCGACCGTGAAGCAAGTCCGGATTAGCCATCTCAAAATCAGAAATCACTTTTCCATCTTTTTTGGCAAGGGCAAGAAGCTCTTCATCGGAACAATTCTTGCACATATCGTGAGCAATACCCGCAAGCCAGCCTTTTTCCTCGCTGAGGCCGTAATTAGCACAGAGTTTTGCAAGCATTTCAGCAGTGCGCATAGAGTGAGCGAACCGGCTTTCTTTTACAGCGTTTTTTGTATAGTCACTAATCTGCTCAAACACTTCACTTCGCATAAAGATTCCTTTCAATAATATAGTCAAAAACACGCTTCTCCACAAGATAACGCCACGCTCCCCCTTCCCCAACTTCCTGACGAATTTCAGAAGAGGAAATTTCCATCTTGGGATTCTGGACAATTTTATGGGGATACGGAAAGTTCTCGCGGGTCACGCCCATCATAGGAGATTTCCCGTATTTACCTAATGGAAGATTCTGATACTCCGCCTTTAAACCTGTATCTTGAGGTCTGCACGCCAAAATCAAATCTGCTTTTCGGGCAAGTTCAGCCGCATGATCCCATTTATCATAATCAGCCAGCAAATCTTCTCCAAAAATCAAGCCGATTTTACCGGTGAGAAGTGACTTGTATTTTTCTTCGAGCTGACAGATTGTATCCCATGTGTAGGAAATTCCGCCGCGTTCAATTTCGCAATCCTCGGCCTCAAAGCGCTCATCATCCATAACTGCAAGGCGAACCATCTCCAGTCGGTCTGCGGCACTAACTGCACAGGAAAATTCCTTGTGAGGCGGACAAGCAGTCGGAACGAAGAGAATTTTTTCATATCCGAGATTTCGGCAGACTGAATCAGCGAGAATCAAATGTCCGATATGAATCGGGTTGAAACTTCCGCCCAGCATTGCAATTTTCACGAATCTGACTCCGAAGGATTCTGCCCAGGGTACTGCTCTTCCATGAATTCATCCACAGAACGGCTGGCAAGAAAATTCGGATTCAAGCTCGTCCCCTTCTTTTTTGAAGAAAGAAATGAGCCGTCAGAAATACGCTCACCCGTAGAAGTGAAAGCCCCTTCGCCTGCCATTTTCGTGACAAGTTCAAGAATGGCAATCCTCACATCGTTCATCCCGATATGAGCCGCCACCGAAACAGGAATAACTTTCGTTTCAGGCTCGGTCTTTTTGATTTCTGCTGCAATTTTTTCGGCCTTTTCACCAGCGCCTTCAATATCGATTTTATTACAAAGTACGATATGAGGTTTATTGAGCAAGTCTTTTGAAAAGCCTTCAAGTTCACCGCAAAGAGTCTTGTAGGCCGTGAGACAATTTTCGTCCGAGCAATCAATCATAAAGAGAAGCCCTGCGGTACGGGAAATATGCTTTAGAAAACGGATTCCCAGCCCCGCTCCTTCACTAGCCCCCTCGATGATACCGGGTATGTCGGCGATAATCACATCCCGCTCGGCATCCGCACGCAAAACTCCCAGATTCGGAATTTTTGTAGTAAAGGGATAAGGAGCGATTTTGGGACGGGCATTCGTAAACGCATCGAGAAGAGAAGATTTTCCTGCGTTAGGAAAACCAACCAGGCCTATGTCAGCCATAATGCTCAACTCTAGAAGCAGCTTTCGATATTCGCCCGGCTGACCAGGATTTGCATTTCTCGGTGCCTGATTCGTTGAGCTCTTAAAATGAACATTACCCCAACCGCCGTTGCCGCCTTTAAGGAAAACGAACTGCTCATCCTCGCTCTCAGTTGTAAATTCCTTGATAAGCTCTTTTGTTTCTGCATCACGGATTGCCGTTCCTGGAGGAAGGGCAATGATGACATCCTCACCGTCTTTTCCGTATTTATTCCAGCCCTGACCATCGCCACCGTTCTTAGCTTTAAAAAAACGCTTGAAACGGATATTGGCCAGAGTCTTTACATTGCGCTTTACGCAGAAAATGACATCTCCGCCCTTTCCACCGTCGCCGCCATTAGGGCCACCCATAGGAACATACTTTTCGCGGCGGAATGACACACAGCCGTTTCCGCCCTTTCCTGATGTGACTTCAATTATCGCTTCATCAGCAAATTGTTTCATAATTTTCCTTATAAAAAAAAACCCGGAAACAGGAGACTGAATCCGGGCCTTCATCGCAAGATTACCGAAAGCAGTTCGGTAACGACAGTTCTAAGCTTCTACAGGTACGACAGAAGCGTACTTTCTGTTCATGCGGTCATGGAATTTTACAGTTCCGTCTGCAGTTGCAAACAAGCTGTCATCCCCGGCGAGCTTCACATTGTCGCCCGGCCAGATTTTTGTTCCACGCTGTTTAACGATGATTGAACCGGCTGTAACAAACTGTCCGCCGTATGCTTTAACGCCCAAGTATTTCGGGTTTGACTGACGGCCGTTTTTTGCGCCGCTACCACCTTTACTTCGTCCCATTTTAATCCTCCATAAGAATTACATTCTCTGGAAATTCTTTTGTAAGAGCTAAAAATCCAGTTCTTAAAAAATCTCCGATACAAATAAGCTGAGTTTCTGTTACAGAATCCTCAGATTTAGCCTCAACCGTGAAAGAAAGACTTCCTCTTGTCGAAGCATCTGCTATCATTAAAACATTTTCTGTATGTGAAAGAACCTGCATTGCCGTGCGAATCAAAACCGTGACTGCAGAACAAACAATGTCAGTTCCTTTCTTAGAAAAATAAGCGTGTCCGTTAGCTTGACATTTTTTTAACGCGCCATTTTTGCCATAAGAAAGTGTTACGACCGTCATCTATTAAAGAGTGATGTCCTTAACACGAATGTTTGTGTATTCCTGTCTGTGACCGATTAAGCGGTGATAGTCTTTCTTGCTCTTGTATTTGAAAACAAGAACTTTTTTGTCACGGAAGCTGTTCTCAACAACCGCGCTTACTTTCGCGCCTTTAACGAACGGAGTACCGACAGAAATTTTGTCGCCGTCGCTAACCAAAAGAACTGAGTCGATTTCGACTGCTGCTCCGTCCTCAGCATCGATTTTATCGACCTGAATGAGAGCGTCTTTCTCAGCCTTGTACTGTTTGCCTTTGTATTCAAAAAGTGCGTACATGTAAAACCTCTTAATCGCCGCAAAGTGTAACGGAACTCTAACGACTAAAATTAAAATA
>JAFUHS010000157.1 GCA_017468745.1 Treponema sp.
CGTGCAGATTCCTGAAATCTTGCTGCCAAAAACTGTTGATTTGAAATCTTGGTCTGTGATTGCCTGCGACCAGTACACGCAGGATAAAGAATATTGGGCAAATGCGGCAAAAGCTGCCGGGGCGAATCCCTCCACGCTCAATCTGATTTTCCCGGAAGTTTATTTGAATGACGGCGACGGGGAAGAGCGAATCAAAAAAATCCACGAGACCATGAAATCATACCTTGACTCCGGGATTTTTGCTTCCGGCGAGGAATGTATTTACATCGAGCGAAAAACCGAGTACGGCCGCACCCGAAAAGGCCTTGTTTTGGCTGTGGATTTGGAAAAATACGAGTGGAAGCCTGACTCAAAGGCCCTGATTCGTGCCACGGAAGCCACCGTGCCTGAGCGAATCCCTCCGCGAATGAAAATCCGCACTGGCGCGGCTCTGGAACTTCCCCACATCATGCTGCTGGCAAACGACCCTGAGGACGAGCTTGTGGGCGGAGCCGGAAAACTTGCCAAGGGCGAGGCTCCTGTTTACGACGGCGAGCTGATGCTGAATTCAGGCCACATCACGGGCTGGGCTTTAAAAAGCGAAAAAGCCCAGGCGCTTCTGGAATCTGCCCTTTCTTCCCTTGCCAAGGCCGGCACCGACAAAGACGGAAACACCTTCCTTTTTGCCGTGGGCGACGGAAACCACTCCCTTGCCACTGCGAAGGCTGTCTGGGACGAGCACAAAAAGACTCTTTCAGGCGATGATTTGATTAATTCCCCTGTCCGCTACGCTCTGGTCGAAATCGTGAACATTTATGACGAAGGACTGACTTTCGAGCCGATTCACCGTGTCATTTTCAATCAGGATGCGGGAAAACTCATTCTCTTTATCGAAGAAAAACTTGGCGGCGAATTAAAATCATTTGCCTCTGAAAAGGAACTGGAAGATTTCGTCGCTGACAGAAATGCAAAAGGTGCCCGCTACGGATTTATCACCACGGAAGGCGGAAAGGAAAAACTCTGCGTTCTGGAAACTGAAATCACCGATTTGGCCATTGCCGCATTGCAGTCTGTTTTGGACGAATACTTGGACGCAAATTCAAAGGACAAGAAAAACGACATCGACTACATTCACGGAACTGACGATGTGGTAAAGCTTGGGCACAAAGAAAACTCAGTCTCAATCCTCTTGCCGCCAATCGCAAAGGACAGCTTCTTCGCCACGATTAACGGCCGCGGCCCTCTCCCGCGAAAATCATTCAGCATGGGAGAAGCCAGCGAAAAGCGCTTCTACGTGGAAGCTCGCCGTTTGTTTTAAAATTTGACGCAGATGGACACAGATTAACGCAGATAATTCATTTTTTGTGCGAATGACTTTAACTTTATATGATTGTCGCTCGTAAAAAAAGAAAATAAATCTGCGTGTATCCGCGTCTAATTCAGCATTATATTATCATTATTCACTTTGATTTTCTTGAAGAGCTCGACGATTGAATCCATCGTGAGCTCTTTTTTTTCTTGGCCGGAAATGTCGCTGATGATTTCGCCCTTGTTCATCATAATCAGGCGGTTTCCGAAATCAAGGGCATGCTGCATGTTGTGAGTGACCATCATGACCGTAAGATTGTAGTCCTGGGCAAATTTTCTTGTGAGATTCATAATGATTTCCGCGTTGGTGGGATCCAGGGCGGCGGTGTGTTCGTCCAAAAGAAGAAGACTGGGCTTACTCATAACCGCCATCAGAAGAGTGAGAGCCTGCCTCTGCCCGCCAGAGAAGTGATCGACATTGTCTCCAAGACGGTTTTCCAGCCCCATGTCCAGCACTTTAAGCTGCTCACGGAAATAATCCCGCATCTTGTTGTTGAGGGAAATTTTCAAGCCCTTAAAGCCTTTTTTGTAGCAAATCATCATGTTGTTTTCAAGTGACATTTTGCCAGCTGTGCCAAGACGGGGATTTTGGAAAATGCGTCCGATGTAGCGAGCTCTTTTGAATTCCGCGTCATTCGTGATGTTTTTCTGGCTTCCGTCATCCCCCTCAAGAAGAATCGTGCCTGTAGAGGGCTTTAATGTGCCTGCAATTACATTGTAGAGAGTTGATTTTCCCGCACCGTTGGAGCCAATCACAGTGATGAAGTCGCCTTTATTGATTTTGAGGTTGATATTGTGAAGGACTTTCTTTTCGTCCAGAGTGTTCGCGTTGAATGTGATTCCGATGTTTGAAAGTGTAAGCATGATTAAATCATAGTGGATATTCGGTGAAGTTTCAAATGCGTGGGGGGGATTTTGAAAGACTCACTTTTCTGAAAACTAAAAACAAGTCCGCCACAACTTCACTTTCCGTCATGGAGATGATTACACATTACTTTTTCGCCTGTTGCAGTCAGCGCAAAGCATCTGGCAGTTTTCGGCGAGTGTTTTTCCGCCCTTACTCCAC
>JAFUHS010000158.1 GCA_017468745.1 Treponema sp.
CGTAACAAATGTAAAATTCCTTGAAAAGGGAATCAAAGAAGGAGCCGGAAACGCAATCCTCATCAAGGTAAACCAGATTGGCTCCCTCACAGAAACCCTTGAAGCAATCGAAATGGCCCACCGACACGGCTACACCACGGTCACAAGCCACCGCTCAGGGGAAACCGAGGACACCACAATCGCCGACATCGCAGTTGCCACAAACTCAGGTCAGATTAAGACGGGTTCAATGAGCCGCACAGACCGCATGGCTAAATACAACCAGCTTCTGAGAATCGAAGAAGAGCTGGGAGACACAGCAGTCTACGGATATAAGAAGCTTAGATAGTTTTTTATCCACAGATAAACGGAGATAGAAAACAAATCTGCGTTTATCTGTGTGCATCCGCGTCTTACTTTTCAATATTTTTCATAATCCAGACAAAACTTATGGTCAAAAATATGAAGGTGACTACCCAGCTAATGGGATACGAATAAAAAATACTCTGGAATGTGTGAAATTTCGGAATCTGGAAAAAAGTAAAAATATAGACCATGCGAAGGCCGCAGGCACCAACCAGAGTGACAATCATGGGCATGACCGAATGCCCTACTCCACGAATCGCACTTGCCATACAATCCATCATGCCGCAAGTAAAATATGTAAGAAGAATAACGTTCAAACGCAGCATTCCCGCCTCAAGGACATCCTCGCTGGAAGAATAAAATCCAAGAAGCTCTGGTCCGAAGAAAAGAGCCGTGAGACCAAGAAGAAGCCCCACTACAATCACAACGATTTCGGCGATTAGGATTAAGTGCTTGATTCGTTGGAATTTGTGAGCCCCCATATTCTGGCCAGCAAAAGTCAGCGTTCCTTGGGCAAAGCTGTTCATTGAAATATAGATAAACCCTTCGATACTCTGTGCCGCAGAATTTCCTGCCACCATGGCAGCACCAAAAGAATTGACGCTGGACTGTATTATCATGTTGGAAAAGCTGAAAAGCATTCCCTGGAAGCCAGCCGGAAGACCGATTTTTACGATTCTGGGAAGAATTTCCCTGTCAAGACGGAGTTTTTTAAAATCAAGGCGAAATTCTTCGTCCTCGTGGCAGAGAATATAAATCACGCAAATCGCAGAAAAAAACTGACTTAAAACCGTGGCAAAAGCAACTCCCGCCACATCCATCTTAAAGCAGATGACAAAAATCAAGTTCAAGACGACATTGATAAGCCCCGCAATCAAGAGAATGTAGAGAGGTCTCTTAGTATCTCCCTTAGCCCGCAAAAGAGCCGCACCGAAATTGTAAACGACCGTCGCCGTAATTCCGCCGAAAAAAACTTTAAGATAAAGAGTAGAAAGGGGAAGCACATCCTCAGGGGAAGCCATGAGAATCAAAATCTGTCTGGAAAAAAGCACGCCAACTAGCGTGAGCAATACGCCTCCAAGCAAGCTCAGCACCATAGTCGTGTGCACAGTGCGGTTCAGCTCTTCCTTTTTGCCAGCACCCAGAAAATTCGCCGCCACGACATTACAACCTACTCCAAGCCCGATAAAGAAATTAACCAGCAGATTTACAAGGGATGATGTCGAACCGACCGCCGCAAGAGAATTATCACCTGCATAGCGACCGACAACGATAATATCCGCCGCATTAAAGAGAAGCTGGAGAATAGAACTCAAAATAAGCGGGATGGCGAATTTCACCAGTTTTGGAAAAATCGCCCCCGTCGTCATATCAATTTGATTTTTAGACATCGTTTACAAGAAAAGTACACGAGGAAAAATAAAATGAAGGACAGCCGCGATAATACAGAAAATTCCCAGATACTTACGCCCGCCTGTATAGACAGACTGAATTGCTTCGGGAAGGCTCAACTCAACCTCACTCCGATCCTGATACCAGTCGAGCAAAAGAACGGCACTTGCTGCCAGTCCGGCCAAAGCAGGAATCAAATCGCCGATAACAGCCACATCGTACTGAATCGGAGAAAGAAGCTTCATAAGACCTGTAAGCCCAGACAGAATTCCCACTACGAGCTGCAAAGTTTTGTCTCCAAGGAAAGGAAGTGCAAGATTTTTGAGGGAAGCATTTTTCGAGGCTTTTTTTTCTGAAAGACCAGCAACCCCGTCCAAATCCAGGTCATCAGTTTCCGGATTAAAATCAGCTTTCTCACTCACACTGCCGGCAGAACCACTCTCCGCAAACGGATCGTCCGAATCGGCAAGAGCAAGGGAAGTCTCGCCAGAAGAAACCGTGACATAAATAAAAATAAGACCGGCAATTACATTCAACAAAATAGATAAAAAATAAAACTGAAGCATATTACCTCACTTATGTGCCTAACGCTTTTCAATTTGAGATTCCAGACTTGCGTAGGAATCAAGCATATTACAGACAGCATCCACCCTTATTATATCATAATCAGTAAATGTTGTCCGCAAGAAGATTTCCTGTCCTTCATATTTTCCAACAAGTCTCTGCTCTCCAAGAACAGAATTTTCTTTATCGTAGGCAGTTATGGTCGCAGTAACAGGAACACCTTCTTCAAAAAGATTTCTTTTTTTCTTAGGAGCATCGCTGAGTCTTAGACTGGCATAGATTGAATCATCATAAGAAAATGCCGACAAATGAACTTCAATTCCAGCAAGAGAAGCCGCGCTTTTTTGAGGTCCGAAATAATTCACGAAATAAATTATTCCAAAAGCAAAAATAATCGTAACAAAAAGAAGTCTGTTCGCCTTTGTACTCACGAGAGACTTAAAGAGCCCGCCTTTATAGGGATGGAATTTTCCCGAATAATAATCCTGCACAATCTCAGGGGCATGTTTAAGCCGTTCCTCACGATTGTAATGAAAAACCATCTGCTCATCAGGATGCTTAAATTCATCATCGCTCTTTGACTCTTCGATTTTAGAAAAATCCATGCAAGCCCCTTACTGATTGATAAATGATGCCAGGAGAGAATCCGTACGCCACCACACGGCCTCAGCCCTTTCATTTTTAACAAAGAGAGCTGAGATAATCCCGTTTCCGCTCAGAGAAAGGGTATAATACAAGATTTTTGAGTGCTCAACAGAAAGAGAGCGTTTTACGATTCTCTGACCGTCTGGCTGCACCATCTGAACGATAAAGCCCTCTTCATCGGGGACGATAAAGAAAAACCAGCCGTTCTCAGTTACGCCCAAAAAATCAAAAGGAAGATTATAAATTTCTTTGGTAAGATTTTCTGTGACCGAATATTCATAAGCGGGAATCTCAAGCGGCTCGTCATAAAATCCAGTCTCAACATTAAGAGTACATAGAAGCGTAGTGTAATAATCGATTCCAGACTGAACTTTTAGCGACGGATCAAGGGAAGACATATAATAGTCAACTTTGACATAGAGTTTATGCTCCGAGCAGTCAGGAATAATATTTTCTATAGAAATGTAGGCTGGAATTTCCGCAGCTTCTCCTGAATTAAGTTTGGGGACAGAGTTCTGAGAAACAGGGACAGTATAAAGCAAAAATCCGTTCGTATTGAACCAATATGCTACAAGTCCGTCATTTGTCGTACAGATGACGACCAGCTCATTGTCCTGAGTTGTATATATATTTTTTACATAGGGAAAAGGTGTTCCGCCCGGTCCTTGCTGTCCGAGATAATCGATAAATTTTCCGTTTGAATCAAAGCGAAGTACGACAGAACTCAAAAGCAATCTTTTTGCACTGTCCCTTTCCTGCCTCTCAGTGGGAAGAGTATCAACCGCATAAATATATTTGCGAGAATCCACGGTTAGAGGCCCCAAAGTATTAAAAGGATAGGAAATCGCTTTTTTTGTGGAATTGACAGAATTCTTTTCGACAAAAGCCACATCTTTTAAGACATCTTCATTATAATAAAGGCTGAGCAAATCACCATAGGAATTGAACTCAAGGATTTTCTTAGCCTCGCCGTTCGCAATGTAAAAAAATCCGTCCCGCATAGTCATATAAGTGCGGATTGAGCCTGTTTTCGCAAGGTCAAAGAGACTGAGTTCGTCTTCAAAATTACCATAATTCAAAGTAAAGAGAGCATTTTCGCTTACAGAATGAACCTGATTCGATTTATTACAGGATGAAAACAAGAACGGAAGGAAAAGGAAAGTATAAAAAAGGATTTTTTTCATGATTATACTATATAAAAATATAAACATTTATTAAAGGGGAATGAAAGACAAAAAAACACCTCAGAAACGCATTTTACCCGTCCGCTCCAAGGTGTTTTTAGAATCAAGCTTGAATGTTTTTAGGAAAGAACTACTCGCTGGTAAGGATTTTATAAGCTTCCATTGAGTCCTTGCAGGCAAGCAAAGCCTCACGAACTTCTTTGTCCTTTAATTTTGAGCTGAAAAAACTCAGAGTCTGCAAGTAGTATGAGTGCTGGTTGTATGCGGCAGCAATCATAATAAGAATTCGCACGGGATTATCATCAATCGTGCGGAAATCAAGAAGATCGTTCTTACAGATACCTACGCTCATGACCAAATCGGTGACAGAGGAAAGCCGCACATGAGGAATTGCGATACCGCGACCGATTGCCGTTGACATGAGTTCTTCTCGCTTGAGAATCTCCTCTACCAGTTCTTTTTCATTTTTAATCTGGGGAGCAGTGGCGAGATTCTGGGCAAGCTCTACAATAGCATCACGCTTTGTAGAATGAGAAATAAACACGATTCTATCCGGAGAAAGAATGTTTTTTGCCGAGACCACATATTTCTGCTCAGCCGGCTTCTGAGAAGATGACAGCCTTTCATTTACCCATTTTTCGATTTCGGATTTTTTAAAACGCCAGACAGTTCCTATTTTTCCGGCAGGAATTTCACCCTTCTGAGCCCAGTCATAGACAGTGCGCTCCGAAACGCGCAAATATTTTGCAACCTCTTCAATTGTAAGAATGTCGTCTCCCATGATTCGCTCCTTGCTAATACCTTTTTATTGAATAATTACGCTTATTTTGCAAACTTTGCGGTATTTTGTCAAGTCATACTTTTTAAAAGAGAAAGCTAGCGAATAACAACATCTTTTTTCACAATTCCGACTTTGTCAGTCTGCAAGTTCATGCAAACTGTCAAAAGGATAAAGTTCCGCTAAAGTTGTTTTTTGAAGAGCGCCGATTTTTGTGCCAAAAATAACCGGGACAGAGCCTTCTCCGAATTCTGTGAGAACCTGACGACAGGCACCGCAGGGACCAACCGGATAATCAGATTTGGGAGCAGCGATGGCAATGGCGGAAATTCTCCTCACCCCCTCCGCAGCGGCACTGAACATGGCAGTTCTCTCGGCGCAGTTTGTAAGTCCGTAAGAGCGGTTCTCGACATTACAGCCCGTAAAAACCCTGCCGTCCTCAGAAAGAATGGCAGCCCCTACCGGAAACTTTGAATATGGGGAATAAGAATTTTTTGAAGCTTCCAGGGCTTTACAAAACAATTCAATCAATTTTTCCTCTGATACCATAGCGGCCTCCTTATTTCATGTAATATAATCCAGTTTTCAACTTTCAATTTTCTTCCATATTTTATATAATATCACATTATGAAGAAAAATGTAAAAATTATTGCGCCAATTTTCATTTTTTTGGCACTTTTATACATAATCATCGCATCGCGTCCACTCTCAGCCGAAATACAATTTCTTCCGGTCTGGACAATCGATCTCGAATCCTACATAAAAAGCGGACAGGCGGAAGTTGAGGCCGCCGACTTTGAAAACGCCGTCTCTTTCAAGATGGGGCAGAACCTCGGATATTTTACACCCGACGGTAAAATTCTCACATACATCACTTTCCCCTACAAAGCAAGCATTTCCGATAATTCCTACACCCTTTACGGCATGTCATCAGAAGAAATGCAGATATGCTCTCCTGCAAACAAAACTCTCGGCACGATAAAAGTCATGGGCTTCCCCTATTTCACCGAAAACCGCAAGTTCATTTTCCTTCCGGGCGGCTCATCATTCTCAAAACTCCGGGACGACGGTTCTGTTGAATGGACATACGAAGGATTTACCCCCATAACAGCCTTCTCATCGTCAGGCACAGGCACCGTAGCAGGCTTCGCTGACGGCTCAGTCGTTTCCTTCGACAATGAGGGAAATATCGCCCAGCAATACAATCCAGGTGGAAGCAACTATGAAGTCATTCTCGGAGCTGCAATTTCCGAAAGCTCCAGATATATCGCGACCCTCTCAGGTCAGGAAGGGCAGCGATTCGTCATCTCAAAAAAAACAAGCGCGGATTACGGAGCACACACTTCAATCGTCTTCTACAAATCTATGAGCGAAGAGTTAAACCGTCAGGTTCTAATAAAATTCAGCAAGGATGAAAAAAAGGTCTTCTACAGCAATGCGAAGGGCATCGGCATCGTAAACTGCAAAAATTTCAAAAACAAGGAAATCCCTATAAAAGGCCGCATCCTCTCCATTCTTGAATCGGGTAGCGAAAACGAAATTTTCGTACTCAGCAAAGAGGGAAAGACATACACGGTATCAACCATAGAATCTTTCGATGCTTTCGCAGGCTCTTTCTCATTTGATGCAGAAAGCGCCTGCATCGCCGTCAAAGACAATTCACTTTTTGTCGGACGAGATGGAAAAATCTCCCGCATCGACATAATCCACAGATAGGCAGACGGACATGAAAAAATTACTTTTTGGAACAACGGCACTCCTTGCACTCTCAGCACTTTTCGCATTTGACTGGCCTCAGAACGAAATTCTTTCTGACTCCTTCTATTCTTATTTTGCCCAGCTTCGGGGAGGCACAATCGGCACCTCTCTAGTATTCTCAGAGAGCCGGGAAGTCAAAGCCGCAGACGAAGGCCATCTTCTCGCCGTCATCTCTGAGCACGATGAAGATGAGTTGTTTGAAAGTACCCTCGGAAACGCCGTCGTCCTCGCCCACAAAGATTCTTTGGTCACGGTCTACGCCAATCTCGATGCGAAAAACCTTCCGGCACTCTACGAACTTCGGGATGTTCAGACCGGCACATCATTCGGCGAAACCGGCACATCAAGCTGGCAACAAGGTGAAGGATGTCTTGAATTTCAAGTTTTGGACACAAAAAACCACACCTATGTAAACCCTCGGATTCTCATGCCAAGAATCGGAAAAGAACATCAAATAACAATCAAAAATGTCACTGCGGTCAGCAAAAAAGGCACTGCATACGATTTGGGCACGGCAAAGACAATTCCGGCTGGAGTCTACCAGCTCTACAGGGAAAGGCAGGAAATAGCTATGCCCTATAAAACGACGGTTTTTATAAACGGAGCAGTCGCAGAAGCGCTCACTTATGACACGCTTTCCGAAGTCAACGGTAAAATTTCCGTTTCAGGCAAAAAAAATTATGATGTACGAGTCATGTACCCTGATTCCGAAAAACAATTTCTGGGAGAAGTAACGCTCGCAAAAGGTAAAAATTCCATAATGATTATAGCCGCAGATATTCTCGGAAAAGAAAAGCAGATAGTCTACACAGTCGATGTCAGATAACAAAAAAGTGAAAACGAAACCTTAAAAAGTTTTCTTTTTCCCTTTCAATCCCTTTTTCTTCCAATCTCAATTCTGAACAGAAGGCTTCTGCTTATCCATAGTGTCTTTTATGCAGCGCAAAAAAAGCTCCATACAGACCCTGGCATCGTCTTCTGCACGGTGAGCCGCCTTAACTTCGATTTTCAGCTGCCGGGCAAGAAACTGCAGGGTCCAGTGTTCATTTTCAGGAAAAGCCCAGCGGGAAAACCTTAGGGTGTCAACAGCCTTGTTTAAAAGAGGTCCCTGATTCATTCTTTCAAGCTCCGCGTTTACAAAGCGAATGTCGAACTGGGCATTGTGGGCGATTATGATTGAGTCTCCAAGAAAAGCAAGCAGGTCACCGGCGACTTCCCTAAATTCCTTCTGATTAAAGACCATCTTGTTCGTGATGCCTGTAAGCTCCTGACAGAAATGCGGAATCAAAATGCGGGGATTTACAAGCGTGGAGAAGCGGGCAAGTTCCCCGCTTTTGTCAAATTTTACAGCCCCGATTTCAATGATACGGTCTTCCGAAGGTTTCAGACCAGTTGTCTCCGTATCCAGAGCACAAAAAACAGCACCGCCGTGCAAAAGACGATTCATACGGCGATAATCGTTCATCAAGTGAAGGTGTAATTTCATTTTGACCTTGATTATAGCATATCGGACTTCCGCAAACAAGAAAAGCGGAAAGATTACCAGGCAGCCTCATTCTCTTCCTTTTCCAGTGCCTCTATGCGCGCCGCGACAATTGCTTCCTTGTATGCGGCGGACATTTCGTTTGCCGTGAGCGTGGCGGAAAATTTTTCCCGCATGGTTTCAAGCACTTCAAGAGGAATGGTAATTCCATGCCTTCTGGTCTGCCCTTCATCAAAGGCATCCCAGTGGCCAAGAGCGGAAATGGCGGCAAAGAGTTTTTCGTTATTGCTTTCCTCGATTGCAGAAACTCTTTTCAAATCCACGACAGCATGAAGGACAAAAATAACAGAAAGCAGCGCGTCCGCACCGTTGGAGGCAAATATTGACCATGCAATCGCCTCAATGCCAAAGCCATAGACCCTCGTCAAAAGAATAAAAAGTGGAATACGGATTCCGAACAGTTTTACAATATTGACGATTGTGGGAAGCTTTGTCTTTTTCCGGGCATATAAAAATCCGCAGGCCGCTCCGTCTATGGCATCAAAAAAGGCAGCCCAGCGTTCAATACGATAAATAATCCTCATTCCGCTGGCCATTTCTTCATTTCCTTTGGCAAAAAAATAGATGAGCGGCTCGCTGAAGAGGGCAAGCAGGGTAAAAAGAATTATTTCGGTGGCAAGAGTAACGATTGTCGTCTGAATCAAAAAAGTGACTGCACGCCCCGCATTACGGTTACCGAGATTTGCCGAGACGATGTTTGATTCGGCATCCTTGAAGGAGTTGAGAGGCGTTGAGGCAAGGGCACAGATTCTCTGCGAGCAGGAATATGCCGCCACACCAACGCTTCCAAAGCCTACATACAGGCCGTTACAGATAACTTTTCCAAATGGAACCAGAAATTTTTCGACAAAAACAGGAAAAGAAACTTTTGCAAGCGGCAGGAGGAATGCCTTTCTGAAAGCAGTGCACTTCCACTGAACCCGATACAAATTATCTTTTGAGAACAGGCGTTTTATGGCAACAAAAGTCATCGTGCCAAAGGCAAGACCCGAAGCCAAAGGCAAAAGATACATGGCCAAAGAAATTTCAAGGCTTCCGCTTGAGACAAGGACAATTATTATTGCGTTCAAAAGAGTTTTCACGCCCAGGACAATCAAATTTCCATACATGACGATTTTTGTGCGTCCCCGTGCCTTTTCAGTCGCGAAAAAAATCGTATTGATGAAAGAAAAAATCAGAGTCAGAACGCTTATTGCAAGAAAAACAGAGCCGGAATAGAGCATTTCTTCAGGAAAGGCACATAATCTGAGAATGGGCAGGGAAAAAGGAATGACAAGGGCAAACAAAACAAGCGCGACAATGACGGCTATAAAAAAGACCGTGCTTATCTGGCTCTGGACTTCCTCGTCATCGCCCCTTCCAAAAGAGCGGGAAATCATAATGCCTGCTCCTACAGAAAGTCCCCCGGAGATTGTTCCCAGGGCGGTGCGAATGTCACCTGCAAAAGAAACTGTTGTCACCACATTCATGCTCATGTGGGCGGCGGTGAATGTATCGAAAAAAGAGAAAATAAGATTCAGGCTGTTATGGAAAAGCAGAGGAAGCGTTACCGAAAAGATAACGGCCAGTGGATTTCCGTTAAGGAGAAATTGCCTTCGCTTGTATTCGTCGGTGCCTTGTTTCATAAAGTATTAAAAGTGAATGTCTTCTTTGCGGCGGGCAAAGGAAATATCCCCGCATAAGGAACAATATTGCATGAAACAAAGCTGAGGTTCTTTTTTGATTGTATACTCTTTGATAGGAATATAATCTTTTTTGGGAATACACGAGCTGTCTGCTATCATATCCACATCAATATAGAGATAGGTCATTCCCCTTGTGCAATAAAAACCCTCGGTTTTGAATTTTGAATTTTTTGTCTGGCCATTGCCGTAATTCATCAGCTGGTTCTGAGAAATACTTGTGTCGACACTGCCGTCATCAAAAATAATTGTATAGCGGGAACGGCTGGACTTTGCCACATTCTGCCCCCCCCCCGGTAAGAATCACTCTGAGTCTTGTCGTAGTCAAAACGATAGTCTATTCCGAATTCTTCGCAGCCATTGCGGATTTCAGCGGCACAGTCTTCGGTCTGAGGACTGACAACAAATTCTACTTTGATAGTGTCAAGTTTTGCCGCTTCTTTTACTTCCGCTGTTTTTTTTACAAAATCCCGCGGCTTTACATATTCCTTGTGGAGACTGCAGCAGAGCTCCAGATCTACGCATCTAGAGCGAAGAGAAGTTGCCAGAGAAATATAATATTCACTGCTGTTTGAGAAGTTTGTTGTAATGGCAATTTTTGCAAGATTTTTTGAAGGAATCGCACTGACAAGTTTTTCCAAATCATACCAGGAGACTTCGCCGCCAAGAAGATAAAGTTTCACAGGGCGGGATGCGGATTCAATAAGGCGGTTCACATCTTTTGCGGTTTCCAGCAGGTGGTTGAAGTCTGTTTTTTCTTCTTTGTTGGCCCAGGACTGGATGCAATACGAACAGCGATAATTGCACCAACGGGTAAGACGCCATTTTATTGTAAGAAGAGGTTCATTATTGATAATTGTTACAATTTGCTTTTTCTGCATTGCTACACCCTCTCACAAAATACTAATCCAAAGATTAACCACAGATTGCACGGATTTATATATTTCATCTGTGAAAATCTGTGCTAATCTGTGGATAAAAAAATTATTTACGCTTTAGAAAGCAAGTCTTTGATGTCCGCAGTGATTGCGTCACAGACGGCAGCAGATGCTTTCTTTGCTTCAGCAAGACATCCGTCGCATTTTGCCCCGCCGACTTCAGTTCTGGCGTTGATGTAGAACTTGATTTTAGGCTCAGTTCCAGACGGGCGGGCAGAAACGATTGTGCCGCCTTCAAGGACAAACTGGAGAACATTTGACTTAGGAAGCTTGATTTCTGTTTTTGCGGCTGGATTTGCCGGGTCGTAAGCGACAGAATTTCCGATGTCCTTGATGCAGAGGACTTTTTTTCCGCCCAGAGTCTTGAGGCCCTCTGTTCGGAGTTTTGTCATAATGCCTGCCATGACTTCTTTTCCGGCAGAGCCAGGGAAATTCTGGCTGATTGCGCGGTCCTCAAAGAAGCCGTACTCTTTGTACATATCGTCCAAGTGCTCAAGGATTGACTTTCCTTTTGAAGCCCAGTAGAGGGTCATCTCAGCGCACATCGCGGCGGCAGAAACACCGTCCTTGTCCATGACTTCTTTCTCAACCTTGTAGCCGTAGCTCTCTTCAAGGCCGTAGACATAGGTTTCGCTTCCATTTTTTTCAAATTCGTCCTCAACGGCGGCAATCCACTTAAAGCCGGTCAGGCACTCGTGCATTTTTACGCCGTATTTCTTGCAGATGTAGTCTGTGAATGGAGAGGTGACGATTGAACGGATGGCGGCACTGTTTGCGGGAAGTTTTCCCAATTCCTTTCGGGAAAGAAGGACATACTCACAGAGCAAGGCTCCCATCTGGTTTCCTGAGACAAGAACGAATTTGCCGTCTTTTCCGGGGAAGGCGGTTCCGAAGCGGTCTGCGTCCGGGTCAGTTGCCATTACACAGTCAGCCTTTTCTTTTTCGCCAAGGGCAACCGCCAGTTTGAGTGCCGGAGCTTCCTCTGGGTTTGGCTTTTCAACAGTGTGGAAAGTTCCGTCAGGCTCGCGCTGCTCAGGAACAGTGATGACTTTAAGGCCAAGGTCGCCCAGGACTTTCTCAACATGCATTGCGCC
>JAFUHS010000159.1 GCA_017468745.1 Treponema sp.
ATGGCCTCAAAGACGATTACATTGCCCTGAACCGTGTCCAAAGCCTCAAAAAGAGGAGCCTTGTCTTCCTGCATGTCGCGGTCGTAAGCCAACGGAAGCCCCTTCATCATAACTAGTAAGTTGATTAAATCTCCGTAAACCTTTCCAGTGCGGCCGCGAATCAGCTCAGCGAAGTCAGGATTCTTTTTCTGCGGCATGATTGAAGAGCCGGTAGACCATTTTTCGCTCAGATTGATAAAGCCGAATTCGGTGGTAGACCACAAGACCACTTCCTCAGCCATGCGGCTCAAATGCTGCTGCAAAATCGCAAAGTCCGAAGTGAACTCAATGCAGTAGTCGCGGTCAGAAACTGAGTCCAGGGAATTGTAAGTAGCTCCCTCAAAGCCCAGCTCCTTTGCTACTGCCTCACGGTCAAGGGGCAAGGTGCTTCCCATCAAGGCGCCGCTTCCCAAAGGAGAAAGGGAAACCCGCTTTAAAGAATCAGAAAGACGCTCCACATCACGCATGAGCATAAAAGCCCAGGCACAGAGATGCTGGGCAAGGCTTCCCGGCTGGGCGTGCTGCATGTGAGTGTAGCCCGTCAAAAGGGAATTTTTATGTTTTGAGGCGATGTCCGTAAGGGTTTTGATAAGGGAAACAATCGCCTTCTGCAAGTCAGGAATGACCCTGCGAAGATAAAGCCGCTCATCAAGGGCAATCTGGTCGTTTCGGCTTCGGCCTGTGTGCAATTTGCGGCCAGGGTCTCCGATTCGGTCAGTCAAAGTAGCCTCGATAAAAGAGTGAATGTCCTCGGCTGAATAGTCGATTGAAAGAGCGCCAGAAGACAAGTCCTTTTCTATAGAAGAAAGTCCGTCCTGAATGGACTTGTTCTCCTCAGGCGAAATAATCCCCTGCTTTGCAAGCATTGAGGCGTGAGCCATTGAGCCATGAATGTCGTCCAAAGCCATCCGCTCATCAACATGAATAGAAGTCTCAAATTCAACTGCGGCGGCATCAGGGCCTTCGGCAAAGCGACCGTGCCAGAGGGCTGCATGATTATTATCGGTCATTGTTCCGTGAGGAGTGTTTTTTGTTCCCATAAACGGAATTATAGCAAAATGCAGAGATTGTGAGAATAGAGGGGGCACACAGTTCGCTGCAAACCCTCACGCAAGAACTGCAAGAGTATCGCTTTCGCCGGTCCGCTCTTTTTCTTCAAGGGGACGAATCACTTTTACACGAACACAAGTTCCAGCTTTAGGGATATTTTTATCATCTGGCGAAAAGACAAGCTGACAGTGTAAAAAATTCTCAGTTACGGCGTGAATGATTATCCGGTCTTTTACCAGCCTTGCTCGGTGCACGCTCTCACAGACGGCAGGAAGGATTTTTCCCACAAAGGAATTGATATAATCAGTTTTTGACTTCTTGTTGAATTCCTCAAGGCGGGCAATTCTGGTATCGGTCACATAATTCGGAACCATGGGGCGCATTTTGAAAGCTTCCGTTCCAGGCCGGGGGCTAAAGGGAAAGGCATGAACAAAAGTAAAGGTGCAGTCAGAAAGCATTTTTATCGTCAGGTCAAAGTCATCATCGCTCTCACCGGGAAAGCCGGCGATAATGTCACAGGCGAGGAAGGGATTTTTCTTGGCTTTTTTTAGCAGTTCCGTCGCCCGATAAACAGCCTCAATCTTGTAGGGTCGCTTCATTTTAGACAGAACAAAGTCACTTCCGCTTTGGACAGAAATATGGAAATAAGGACAAATCCGCTCGTTCTCAAAAAGAGAGCTGAGTTTTTCATCCACGATTTCAGGATAAAGGCTTGAAATACGGATTTTGATTTTTTCGGTCTGGGCAAGAATCAGCCCAAGCAAGTCGGCGAATCGCACCCGCTTTCCTTCGTATTCACTGACATACTGGCCGATGTTCACGGTGGTGATAACGACTTCACTCTGCCCCGCTTTTTCAAGGGCCTTTACCCGCTCCAAAACTTCACTTGCGGCAAGGGAAACAGACTTTCCTCGGGCAAGGCGAATGCGGCAATAAGTGCAGACGCAGTTGCAGCCGTCCTGAATTTTGAGGGAAGAGCGGGAATGATTGATGAAAGTATCCGTGGAAAGGCGGAAGGGAGAAGTAATCACATTCTGAATTGAAGAGGCGTTTTCTTTATCAAAGAATTTCTGGATTTCAGCGGAAATAAAATTTCCGTCCGCCATAGGATTTTCTTCCAGAAGATTTTTTAGGAGATTGGGGAGGTCTGCAAGAGAGCCTTTGTGCTGGCCGCCTAAAACGCAAATTCTCTTATCGATTGCAAGCAAGTCGCCCTGATTAAGTTGGGCATAGCAGCCAGTGACGGCAACGGCGCAGTTGGGGCAGGTTTTAAGCAGCATACGGATAATCCGTCGTGCTTTCTGCTCGGCCTTTGCCGTGACAGTGCAGGTATTCACGATGCAGAGAACGGCATTTTCATCAAAAGAGCTTGCCGTGAACGGCTCCATGGTGACGGGAAAGCCCGCATCACTAAAAAAACGAGCCGCCCCTTCACTCTCAACCTGATTCAAGCGGCAGCCCAAAGTCTCAAAATGAACAGTTCTGTTTAATTCACTCATAAGAAATTACCGCAGCCGTGCGGCTACACGCTCTTTACCACGGGCGGCATCACCATTGGTGGCTTTGAGCTCAAGAGCTTTTGAATAAGCTTCAAGAGCCGAAGAGTAGCTTCCTGCCATTTCCCTGGCATAGCCGCAACGGGTCCACCAGATATCAACAAGAGGTTCCGTATAAACAGACATGGTCATGGAAATGTCAGCGTGCTGGTACTTTCCCTGACGGATGTAAATTTCCCCCATGTAGTAGTAGGCGTTACCGATTCGGGCGGCGTTTGCAGGAGCGTTGGCAATGTATGTGCGGAACATTTCAAGGGCTTCGTTGTTCTTTCCCTGATAATACTTTGCCTCGGCAAGGATTTCCATCAGACGGACATCCCCGGGAGCCACTTTTCGGGCCTCAATTGCCCGCATTTCTCCTTCAGCATACTGACTGTTTCGCACAAGCGACCAGCAGAGGACGCAGTAAGAATCGACATTTTTTGGATTAACGGCGATTTCCTGCTCACAAATTTTAATTGCCTCAGGATAATTTCCCTGACGGTACAAGACAAGGGCATCAGGTTTTGATTGGGAAGACAAGCTCCAAAAAGAAAGGAAGAAAGTGCAGATAATAAATAATTTTTTCATATTTGAATCATCCTATTGTAAAAAAATCAGAGGAATTTTAGTCCGCTGTCATAGTACATTTTCCTGAAAAATGAGCTCCAGGCTCAAGCACAACCTCTTTAGAAAGAATATCACCGGTAACAGAGCCAGAGGATGTAACGAAGACAAGATTCTTTGCAGTAATATCTCCTTTAACCGTACCACGTACAAGCACTCTCTGAGCATTGATTCCCGCCGCAACGACAGCCCCCGTATCGACAACCAAATCGCTCGTCGCATCGATTTCCCCGGTAACAGTACCACGAATCATAAAAGGTTTAGCAAAACGAATCGTGCCCCGGAAATTAATATCTGTAGCGAGAATCGTATCAAAATCTTCTTCTTCAACATCGAAAAAGTCAGAATCTTTTACATCAAACATATTTTTTTATTTTACATCCTACGCGATTTTTTTTCAATGTATCTGTCCGGCTAAAACCAGATTCTAAGTCCTGCTGAACAAGGAAAATTTACAGGCCGAAGCACAGGGGCATAATCGCCATCTTCTTTTTTCAGGCCAAGATAGGGATTCCAAACCGCCTGTACAAAAGTCTCCAAACGCCGATTCAAAAAGAAAAAATCAAATCCAGCCCCGAATCGTGCCCCGGTACAAATAGCAGCATCATTTTCTTCAAAAGTCGAGCCGAAACTCATTCCCCAAAGCAGAAAATAATCTGCATGTTCTGCAAGCCGTTCATTAACAAACCAATTATCAAAAAAGAGAGAGAGGGTGTTTTCGTTAAAATGCACATTCGCCAAAAGCGACCATGGAGAAAAGTCTGTCCGAACAGAAAAAGAAGCCGCTGTGTGAGGCTCAGTAGACAGACTATAAGAAAAAGCCCCGCCAAGTCCCGTACGGGCAGACAAAAAAAATGCAGGGAATAATAAAATAAAGCATAGAAGAAATTTTTGTTTCAGCATAAGCATAATTATAACAAAATCTAAGAAAAGTGACGAGATAAAAAAATTATACAAAAAGGCAGCTAAATAAATCCCAAAAAAGTGTCATTTTTAGGCTACCACGAAAATTTATTTTCTTACAATGAAAAAAAAATTGCCGCTCCATACAAGGTCAAAAAGCAATGCCCTTTAAAACAGTAGCGGCTCATACATATCGAACTGTTTTTCTACAAGCTTATAGGCGCAGATTGACACAGACTCGCTTTATTAAAGGAATCCATGCAATCTGCACTTTTTTAAGAGAAGCTAAGGCCTCCAGAACCGGCTTTCACGCTGATTTTACAGTCCTCGCCGAATTTTCCGCCCAAAATCTCCTTTGCAAGGGGATTTTCCACATAGGTCTGGACGGCCCGCTTTACAGGACGCGCTCCAAAGGCCGGGTCATAGCCGACATCGCCCAAAAAGTCGATGGCAGACTGGTCAAATTCCAGAGTGATTCTTCGGTCAGCAAGGCGGGCTTTCACCCTTTCAAGCTGATTCTTGACTATTCCGCCGATGCAGTCTTTTGAAAGGCGGCCGAACATGACGATTTCATCGATTCGGTTGAGGAATTCCGGGCGGAAGGTCTGCTTTAAAAGGACATCCACCGCAGGACGGGCTGCCACAA
>JAFUHS010000160.1 GCA_017468745.1 Treponema sp.
TATGGCGGGAACTTTTTTGTGCATTGCGCCGGGAATCCTGCACCGGGCGGTAAATCCTGAGGGTGAAGTCTGCTCTCTCTACAATGTTTATTTTGCTGATGACGGCATTCCTTTAAGCGAGGATAATCCCCATTTTTCTTCCCTTATCCCGATTTTGCAGAAAATTGATCCTTGTATCGCTCTCTTGCCGGAAGTCCAGTCTCGGATAACAGGGCTCTTCTCTAAAATGGGGCTTGAGATTCTTTCGGCAGAGGAAGGCTGGCAGGAGATGGTCTGGGCATATCTGTCCGAAATTTTAGTGACGGTGAGCCGGCAAAAGGCTCAAGCCGGCGTTGCTGTTCAGCCCAGCGCCGAAATGAACGGTCACATTGCCGCCGTAATTGATTTTTTGAATATGCACTACACTGAGAACGTGAGCCTTGCTTCTGTTGCGGAGCGATTTGGGCTGAGTGCCAGCCATTTGAGCCGTTCTTTTAAAGAAGCGACTCATTTTGGTTTTGTGGAATATGTGAACAGTCTGAGGATTACAAAAGCCTGCCGCCTGCTTTCCGATAAAAAACTCTCAGTTTTGGAAATTGCCATGCAGTGCGGTTTTGGTTCTCTCACCCAGTTCGGCAGGTGTTTCCGCACTCTCACCGGCACGAATCCTCTGGATTACAGAAAATCTACTTTATAATCACCCAGGTAGCCCCGCTTCCGCCCATGCTTCGGTCAGGATGCCCTGAAGAGCCGAGGTTTTTGTTCTGTTCGATAAAAGTTTTGACCATAGGCCCCAGGACAGGATCACTTCCGTGGGAGTGATTACCCTTACCGTGGATAATCAGGATTTTTTTCAGGTCGCGGCGGATACAATCATTTACAAAAGAAGTCAGGCGGCTCCATGCCTCATCCCTTGTAAGACCGTGCAGGTCAATTCTCGCCTCAGGTCGCATGGTGCGCAGATATTCCCGGCTTTCCATCTTCGTGCGCTCTGCATATTCGTCTGCCGCCTTGTCCTTGTCTGTAACTCCGTAGCGTCTTAGCCAGAGTTCCATGGGATTGATTGTTTTTTTTGCATCTTCTTCCATTTGAGCTTCGTAAGTTCTGCCCTCTGCGGCAAGTTTTGCCCGTTTGCGGGCAGCTTTTTCTTCGGGAGTGGGGGCGTTGGCCATTTTATGGGAGACTTGGGGAACTTTCGCTCTTTCCTTAGCCGCCCTTTTCTCATTTCTTTGCATGTCTCCCCACTGGTTCAGAATATCACCAAAATCCATAATAACCTCGATTTTTTATTTAAATCTCTCTCAGAGAGTAGTGTAATGCTCCCTGTCTGTTAGGAATTTATTTTATTTTTATCAAATTTTCACTTTTTACCCAGCCGGAAAATTCTTCGTTTTCAATGAAGACCCATTCTCCTGCGTCTTCCGTAATTCTCACCTTTTTGCCCCCCTCAAAAAATTTAGCGTTGGAGTTTTCTTCTGGGACGGAAGATACAATCCCGCCTGTAAAAATACCATATTTTCGGGAAAAAAGCTTGTCAAAGAATGAGAGACGGCTTTGAGCCGCTAGCTCCTGACATTCTTTTCGCGTGGGAGATGATTTTTTTGTCAAGCCGGTTTCCTCATCTGGTTTTTCAAATGCGCTCTCAAAAATATCTGTCTTGATTCCACCCGGCCTTTTTTCACCGATGGGGACTCCTTTTACGATGATTCGGATGTCTGGCGGAAGTGAAAGAATTTTTTTTGAGCCGTTGTAGGAAAGGGCAGTCACCGTGATTTCAGGGAGACTGTATTCTCCTTCTTTTAGGATTTGCCATTCAAAGCGTGCGAGATTTTTATTTTCGTTTGTGAATTGAGTGATTTTCTGACCGCCGTTGGCAAATTCAAAACGCTCGCTTTCATTAAAAATCGAGTCTTTGGGAATATTCCATTTAAAAGCCAGAACTTGCGTACCGTAGCGAAGGGCAAGCGTAAAGATAATTTTTTCGCCCGGAGAGACCGTCAGGAATTTCCTGCCGTCTTTTTCTGTACGGAATTTTTTGTTTTCAAAAGTGATTTCAAGGTCAGGAGAAATCAGATTCGGGTTTTCGTAGACAAGGACAGGCTCAAATTCTATGTAATGATTTTTTCCATTGATTCTCACAAGAAGGGGAGAAAGCCGGCTTTCCCCAGAGTCCGAAAAAGTAAACCAAAGAGAAATGAGGGTCCCACGCATACCGTCTTTAGAGATAAATTCTTCTTTTTTTGAGGAAATGAAACGAACTCCCAGAGGCAATTCCGGAAGCTCCATCGAAATCTGTGATGGAGAAATTCCCTCAATTTCCAGGGCGTAACAGTTTTCGGTCTGGGTGAAAAAAATCTCTGACCGAGGCTGCAGCTTCAAATCACGAATTTCTTTGGCAGAAGGAAGGGCATAAAGTGAAAGCGAGAAAAAGAAAAAAAGAATGAGAAATGGGGATTTTAAGGGGCGAAGCCCCTTAGGAGAGGGGGTAGCGGAAAACGCGTTAGCGCTTGAAGTGAGGGGGAGACTTTCCCCTTTGTATTCTGCATTCCTCATTTTGCATTCAGCATTTTTAATAATCCAAAACATCATCGTTTTTCTCCCCGCCGTCGCTCATGTTCCGCCATTTTTTGCCTTCGTTTTCCCGAATCAGGTTGAAAATCTCGTTTTTCATGTCGGGGGCGGTCTGTTTTTCTTCGTTTACGCCCTGCATTTCGGCCTGGGCTTCCTGAGCCTGCTTTTGCGTGATTTCACGCTCACAGAGCTCCAGATTGATTTTCGCTTTTACATTTTTTGAATCAGCGAGTATTGCCCGCTTGAAGTTTTCTGCCGCCGAGTCATAATCATTCTTCCGCACAGCGATAAGAGCCAGATTGTAAAAAGCCGCCGTTCTCAAATCTGCTGGAAGCTTTTCGTCATCAAGGTTCAGCTGGGAAAGTCTTTTTAAAGATGCAGCCAGTTCGCCCATTGAAAAATAGGTCGCGCTTAAATTGAAGATTGCGTAATTTTTTGCAAGGGAAGCCTCGTCAGCCTTGTGAGCCACCGTGAGAAAATCTGCCGTCGCCTGCGTATACTTTCCTTCGTACCATTCCCAGGCTCCTTCAAGAAGCTGCTGCTTTTCGGACTTGCAGGAAACGAGGAGAAAGAAAGCCGTAAAGACCAGTGATTTTTCCAGCAGAGTGAGAATTTTTTTGTTTTTTATGGCTGAAAATTTGAATTCCTCCGCCACAAAGGAAAGAATCAGGAAAATCACCGTCCAGAAAATAAAAAATGCGTGGCGATTGACTTTTTTGACTTCGTAAGAAAGTGAAGTTTCTTTGCCGTCACCAGCCTTGCCTTTGATTTGAGATAAAAGCTGCCATGCCGAAGCCTTTGCCTTTGAATCAATGTAGCGAACCTGAGACTTGTGCCCGGAAAATGAAAAGGAAGAGCTCTTCTCGTTTACTGATTTTGTGATTTCCTGCATTTTTTTTGCGCGCAGGGCTGTTTTGACCTTGGTTTTTCCGTCACCTGCCATGATTTCACTTTCATTTTCAGAGCCAAAGCCCACAATCGTGACAGGAATCATGGAATTTGCCGCCCGTTCCAGAGATTTTTCCAGTCTCGCGTCAGTTTCATCGCCGTCCGTGAAGACCCAAATATACTGGGATTTTGCAGAATTTTGAGGAATTGAGTTTAATGCCGCCTCTATCCCCTTGCCCAGCGAAGAGCCACCTGAACTCATGAGATGGGGCGAGAGATTTTCCAGCAGCCCCTGCATGGAAAGGGCATCCTCTGTTTCCGGAATCACCGTAAATCCGTCACCTTTTGCCAGAACAGCCGAAAAAGAAGTTTGGGAGAGATTTTCCAGCAGATTTGAAGCGTAGATTTTTACAGCATCAAGTCGGGAGAATCGTGAGGGAGCGTCTTTTGCCAGCATTGAGTAAGAAATATCGAATACAAAAGTGACATTGCTTCCGCTTTTATGCACCGGGATTTTTTTTGAGCCGAAAGAAATTTCTGAAAGGGCGAGAAGGGCAGAAATCCATGCGAGAGAGCGGAAAAGCGTGCGTAAAAAGAGTGAAAGTTTGTGGGTGGAAAGATTTTGTTGATTCTGGGATGAAGCGAGCAGTTTTGTAAATTTCCTGAATTTTATGAAGAGAAAGAGTAAAGCCGGCAACAGCAGAAAAAATGCAAGGAGAATGCGGGGATTTTCGATTGAGAGAGTAGAAAGTTCTGACATTAAAGTACCTCCGAAAGAAAAATCCGCCGAATAAGCCATGAAAGCATGAAGAAAAGACCTGAGAAAAGCAGAAAAGTGCTGTAACAATTGGTATCGTTAGAGCGATAGTGGAAAGTCTGAGCAGAATCTTCTTTTTGCGCGATTGCCGAAAGAGAATCCGAAAGGGCTTGCATGGACTCAATTCCAAAGTAAGAGCCGCCTGCAATTGAGGCGATTGTTTCGAGGGGAAGAGAGTCAAAGTCGGATTCATAAAAGCCTGAATGGATTCTGCCGCTTTTTTTGTCCATATATTCAATGGGGGCTGTGCCTTTTGTGCCGATTCCGAAAGTGTAAAGAGATATTCCGTTTTCTTTTGCAAGGCTTGCCGCCGTTTCCGGGTGAAGGGAGCCGGCATTGTTTTCACCGTCAGTAATAAGGACGATGCACTTTTTTGGAGCGGAACTTGAAGAAAGATGATAAATTGCCGTGCTCAGACCGATTCCTAGAGCCGTTCCCTCTCCGAATTCACCCACAGAAAGAGAATCCATTCCTTTTAGGAAGAGTTCAATGTTGCTGGTGGGCGGAACTATGCAGGCGGCTTCACTTGCCATTGCCACGAGACCATAATTTGCCCCTTTTTCTGAGGAAGCGAGAGTTTTGATTCCAAGTTTTGCCGCTTCCAGACGGGTAACCTGTCCGCTTGCAAGGGAAATGTCCCGGGAGGCCATTGAGGGGCTGGTATCCAAAACGAAGAGAATGTCCGTTCCTCTGGAAGTATAGATTTTTTCCTGATGACGGATGATTGGATTTGAAAGGGCGGCGACTAAAGAAATAAAGCCTGCCAGCGTAAAAAGATGGGCGAAGAAAGAGCCGATTTTTGTGAGGGAATCCGAATAAACGAATGATTTTCCGTTCCAGTCGGAAATCGTCAGCGGAAAGAAAAACTTTGAGAAAATACCCAGCTTTCTGAGTACAATAAAAAGCGGAATGACCAGAAGAAAGAAGAAGGCTTGGGGATACTCAAACTGAATCATGTTTTTTCCTCCTCAAAATCACTGTCATCATCAAATTCCTCTATTAAATGAAGGGCAATTTCGCACAAAGAATCCCGCTCGCTTTTTCCGTCGTTTTCACTGGCAGAGAGCAAAATTCCATTTTCCGAAAAACGCACGAAATCCAGCCGTGAAAAAATTGAAATCACTTTTTCCACCGCATTTTCCTGATGCTCTCCAAGTTCCCCTCCGCCTAGCTCAATAAAAATTGGATAAAGGGCTCTCGTCGTAACCGAAGAAAAATCCCTGCCGAATCTTTTGTTTAAGAAATCACGGATAATATGCTGGAGTTTTTCAGAAAAATCCTTGTCGGATAAGCTTGCCGAAGATTCTTTTTGAAGCGCAGTGATTTTTTTTATAGTTTTTCGGGAATTCTTTTTGAGGGAATAGAGATAAGAAAAATTCTCTATAAGGCGGACTACTTTGGGAAGATGCAAAAGGATGTAAAGCAGGAACGAAAAAATGATGATGGCGAAAATCGCAAAAAGGACGAGAAGTGCCGTTGTTCCTGGTAGAACAAGGGGATTTGCTTGTGGCAGGAAAGAGGTCTTTCCTGTTTTCTGAACCAGAGATTTTACTTCAATCGGGGAAATGTTGATTACCAATGCCGGAGCATTTTTTACCCTCTGTTCATTTTGAGAAAAAGCTACAAGAGAAGCAAGACTGAAGGGCGGAATCTGGCAAAATCCAGTTTTCCAGGGAATTACCGTAAGATTCAGAGTGTATTCATTTCCGTGTTTTTCAAGAGAAGCCTGAGTGATCGTAAAATCATCTTTCTGGGCGGAAAAAAGACTGTAATCTGTGCGGAGTGAAATCTGAGCGGCAGGAGAAGAATCTCTTTCTCCGATAAAATTTGCCTCAGAATGAAAAATATAGCGGATTTCAACTCTGTCACCGATGTAAATGAGCCGTGGCATGACGATTTGGAGATTTTCCGCAAAAAGAGAGGGGCTTAGTGCTAAAGAGAATAGAAAAAGCGAAAGGATGAGGACGGAAAATCTCTTCATTTAGAACCTTGCCTTTTGCTTAAAAAATCGCTGCAAAGTATTTGCCGCGTCTTCCTGAGTGGAAAGATTTATTGGAAAGCCTCCGTGCTTGCTGCAAAAATCCTTCCATTGCTCGCTGCGTCGTTGATTTGCCTCCCGCCATTCAGCCTTGAATCTTCTGGAAAGAGTTGGAAAAAGGCTCTTTTTTTTACTCTCTGCGTCGTAGAAAGGAAGAGTCCCTAGTTCTGGAAGCTCCCCGTCGCTTGGGTCAGTGATTCTAATGGCGACAACATCATGCTTTTGCGCGAGTCTGGCAAAAGGCTTTTCCCAGTGGCTTGATCGGAAATCCGAAAGAATAAAGACAAGGGAGCGTTTTTTAAGCAGTTTTGCGGCTCCTGTAATGGCATTGGAAAGGACTGAACCGTCAATTTTTTCGTATTCGGGGATTGAGTCGATTTTATCCAATTTTGAGAGAATCATCATCGAGTTTTCCCTGCCGGATTTTGGAGGACATGAGAACTGAATTTTTCCGTCAAAAAAGACAGCTCCCATTGCCCCCGCGTTGTGCTCGCAGGCAAGAAGAAGCAAAGCCGCCGCTTCCTGAGCCAGAGAGAGGCGGGAGACCTTGCTTCCCAGTTCCATGGAGCGTGAGCAGTCGAGGATTAAAAAAAGAGAAAGTTCCCTGTCTTCTTCGTATTGTTTGATAAAAGGCCGCCCCATACGAGCCGTTACATTCCAGTCGATTGAGCGCACATTGTCGCCATTTAAATATTCTCGCACATCACTGAATTCAATTCCCTGCCCGCGATACAAAGACTTAAAAGTTCCGTTCCGCATGTTTTCTGCCAGCGTGATTGCGGCAAGCCTGAGAGAAGAAGCTCTTTGTGCAAGTCTATTTACATTCATCGTTTTTATCCACAGATTAACACAGATTAACACAGATTAACACAGATTAACACAGATTAACACAGATGTCCGCAGCTTACTTTTTTATGGTAATGGGAGAATTTCCAAAATTTTCTGAATCAAATCGTCGCTGCTGATACCGTCGGCTGCTGCCTCATAAGAAAGCACGATTCTGTGGCGCAAAACCGAGAGAGCGGAGTCTTTTATGTCATCGGGAAGAACAAAATCCCGGCCGTTAAAGAGAGCATGGGCTTTTGCACACTGCAAAAGAGCGATGCCTGCTCGCGGCGAGGCTCCGAATGAAATATAGCGGGAAATATCGTCCTTTTTCGGAAGAGCGCGGACAGCGATTTTTGAGACCTGCTTTTCCTGAATCGGGCGGGTTGCGCTAACAATCGAAACAATGTATTCTGCAAGTTTGTCGTCAAAATTTATTTCGCCAAGGAGATTTTGCATTTCCTTTAATTTTGCCGCCGAGAGAATTTTTTTTACAGGGATTTCGTTTGCTTTGCCAGCCGTCTTTACGATGGCGACTTCTTCCTGAGCCGTAGGATACGGAACGAGAACTTTGAGCAGAAATCGGTCAAGCTCAGCTTCGGGAAGATTATAGGTTCCTTCCTGCTCAATGGGGTTTTGGGTAGCCAGTACGATAAAAGGCGAGGGGAGCGCGTGGCTTTCTTCACCGATTGTCACCTGTCTCTCAGCCATTGCCTCTAGAAGTGCGGACTGGACTTTCGCCGGAGAGCGGTTGATTTCATCGGCCAGCACTACATTCGTAAAGACCGGGCCTTTCCTCACGGAGAATTTTCCAGACATCTGCTCGTAAATCAGGGTTCCGCTCACATCTGCTGGGAGCAAATCAGGAGTAAACTGGATGCGCTTAAAGTCCAGCCCTGAGATTTCGGCGAAAGTTTTGACAGCCAGAGTTTTTGCAAGTCCCGGCACGCCTTCAAGCAGAATGTGGCCGCCACAGACGAGAGCCGTCAAGATTCCGTCGATGACCTGTTCTTGCCCGATGATTCTTTTTGCCGCCTCAGCCTTGATTTCTGCGATAAGATTTTTGTATTCCGTGAATTTCTCGCTCATGGATTTTTACCCCGTTTTATGCACTTTTTTGCAAAAATATGCAGATTTTATGAATATTTATGCAAAATCTCGATTGACACTAAATATTTCTATCAATAGAATAATTTATCATGTTAAATCCATTAGCACAAGAATTGAACGATATCCTCCGCGGAACAGTCGCAGGAGA
>JAFUHS010000161.1 GCA_017468745.1 Treponema sp.
AAGAAGAACTATCGCTACAAACGGAAAACTGAAAAATGGAAACAGCTCTTTATCTAATTCCCTGCCCCATGGGCGACAGCCCGAACGAAAATGTCCTTCCCTCTTACAATCTCGAAATCGTGAAGAATATCCGGCACTTCATCGTGGAAAGCCGTAAGTCAGCCGTGCGTTTTTTGATTTCCCTTGATAAATCTTTTCCTATTGATGACTGCACTTTCACTGAACTCAGCGAGCACACGGACGAAAAAGCCGACCTCTCAAAAATTCTTCTTCCGCTGGAAAGGGGCGAGAGCATGGGCGTGATTTCTGATGCCGGCTGTCCCTGTATCGGAGACCCGGGAAGCCGGGCGGTGGAACTTGCCCAAAAAAAGCAGCTGCCTGTCATTCCCCTTGTAGGACCAAATTCGATGATAATGGCTCTCATGGCCTCAGGCTTCAACGGTCAGAATTTCACCTTCAACGGCTATCTTCCTGTCAAGAACGGCGAGCGGGAATCTAAAATCAAGCAGCTGGAAAACAAAGTCTACAAGGAAAACCAGACCCAGCTTTTTATAGAAACGCCATACCGCAATCAGAAAATGCTTGAGGCGATTTTAAAGACCTGCCGGTCCGAAACAAAGCTCTGCATCGCGGCGGGAATAACCACAAGTCAGGAATTCATCCGCACAAAAACGATTGCCGGCTGGAAAAAGGAAAAGGCACTTCCCTTTGAGAAAGTGCCTGCAATTTTTCTTTTATTTAAGTAATTCCGCTATGTCTTTTCTGCCCCAGCGTTCTGCCATCTGGGCCGGAGTCTCACCTGAGATATTCCTTGCATTCTTATCAAGTTTCAGCGTCACAAGATGCTCGACAATCTCCCGGTCTGCCGTTCTGGCCGCATAATGCAAGATTCCGTCCCCCTGGCGGTCGCTTTTCGTGCTGTTGTACTTGACGATGGCATCAAGGAGCTCCATATTTTTTGTTTTGAAAACGGCAGTCAGAGCATTTTCACCATTTGAGGTCGCAAGATAAGGATCTGCCCCATATTCAAGAAGAACAAGAGCCTGAGTGACCGCATTTTTGCTAACGGCCTCATTCAAGGCTGTCAAGCCCTTTCCGTTTCGCTGACTCGACGGATAACCGATATTCAAAAGCTGGGTCAAAGTCTTTTTGCTTGCCCTTCGCTCAACTGCAATATGAATCGGAGTATTTCCGTCAGAATCAGAGATTGTCGTGTCATTTCCAAGGACAGCCTGAATCACATATATCTCAGAGTTCAAAACTAATGAGAAGGGAGTCTCGCCAGACGCATCGCGGGCAAGAGGGTTTCCGCCGGCCTTTCGGATTAAATTGATAATCCCAACATTCCCGGTAAGAGCCGCCTCATGATATGCATTCTGTCCCGACATTTCCTGAACCTGAACATTCGCCTTATAGCTCAGAAGAAGGCGAACCATCTCTTCGTTATTGCTTGAAATCGCGTCCATAAGGACAGTGCGGCCGGTCGCGTCCGTGGCATTGATGTCTGCCCCGCTCCGGATCAAAAGAACCGCCATATCTTTTTTAGCTGAGCGGCAGGCATCGCTTAAGGCCGTTTTTCCGCTGAGATTCTGGGCATCCACATCAACACCCAAGGCGACAAGAGTTTTAGCCGTATTAAATCCATTCCATTTAACAGCCGCATGAAGAGGAGTGTTTCCAAGATTGTCACGCCCGAGAGCATTTTTTGAATCAATGATAACTCCGTTTGAAACAAGCACATTAATCGTCGATGGACTGTCATCACCGCCTTTTACAGCCGAATAGACAGCACTTTCCCCGTTGCCGTTCCTAGCATCAACTTTAGCACCTTTTTGAATGAGAGTGACGATAGCTTCATTCAAGTGCCACTCTGAGGCATAATGAAGAGGCGTATTTCCACTTCCGTCGGTTGAATTCAGAGTCTTTGAGTTAATCAGCCAGTCCTGCACTTCTCCCCCACGAGTCAAGGCAAGACGCAGAGGCGAGTCATTCTGAGTATTCGTTGCGAAAATATCAGCATTTTTTTCGAGAAGCAAGTCTCCAGCATCACGACGGTTTTTCTGGACAGTGATAAAGAGAACTGAATCACCATTTTTATTTCGGGCATTCACATCAGAACCGGCATTGACAAGATAGCGGATATAATCAATCGGAGCGTCTTTACCGATTGCAATGTGAAGAGCCGTATTACCGCTGGAATCTGTAGAAGAAATATTTGAATGGGTAATAAGTGTTTCAAGCATGGTACGGGTCTCTGATTCAAGAGCCTTTGTAAGAGGGGTGTTTCCTTCCATGTCCTCGGCATACACATCCGCGCCATTCTGAGCATAAAATCTCACCTGCTCTGGGTGTCGGGTCTCTATTGCCAGAGAAAGAGGTGTCACACCCTCTTTGTTCCGTTCATTCACAAGCGCGCCATTGCTTACCAAAAGGGAAAGCGTATTTACAGGAGCATTTGCGAGGGAAGCAACATGAAGAACAGTGTCCCCATACATATCTTTTTGATTTACATTCGCCCTGTACTGAAGGAGCAGAGGATACATATCCTGCTGAGCCGCTTTCGGAATAATCAGCAGTATCGGTGTCTTTCCAATTGAATCCATCGCATTGACATTTGCACCTTTTTTGAGGAGAAGCCGCGCAATATCAACACGACCATAGCGGACAGCTTCATGAAGAGGAGTCGCACCAGAAATATCCTGAGCAGAAAGAATATCCTGAGTGCGTACGAATGTTTTTTCGTTGAGGATATAGTCGACAATACCAGTGTGACCGTCAATCGTTGCGAGATGAAGGGGAGTCTGTCCGTCATGAAAACGAAGAATCATGTTGTGAGTGCGTACAGCATCTTCAAAATAAGCATAATCTCCGCGAACCGGATCCGCCCCTGCAAGAAGAAGTTTTGCCGCGATTCGGACTGAAGCAGAATTCTCCGCATTTGAAAAAGCAATGTTGAGAGGCGTGAGACCATAATTATCCCGCACAGAGAGAGGAACGCCCACCATAATACAACGGTCTATCGCCTTCTCGTCGCGGGTTTTTGCAAAATAGTGGACAATCGACTCGCCATCGACATCACGAATTTCCCCAGTCTGGGATGTAATCATCGCATCATACCATTCGTCCCCTTTTTCAAGGGCAAGTTCAAGAGCAGAAACCTCAGAACTGTCTTTGGCAAAAATATCACCGTGTACGATTGCAAGAACTTTTGCCGCATCGATAGCATCATTTTTTATGGCCACATGGAGAGCCGTATCCCCTTCATTATTGCGGATTTCAGTATCAGCGCCTTTGATTATGAGAAAACTCACCAAATCAGCTTCGTTTACGCGGGCAGCGACATGGAGAGCCGTATCGCCGACTTCGTCAACGGCATTAATATCTGTTTTTGTCTTAAATATTTCCTTTGCCTCGTCGTAGCGCCCCTGCATGATAAGTTCCTGAATCGACGGCTCTTTGACGACAGATGCACAAGCCGAAATAAAAAGAACGGCAAAAATAATAGAAGCAAATTTCACAAAATTTTTTTTCATAAGACTTGTTCTCCCAAAAACATGTTCTTCTTTAAGAATATCGGAAAAAAACAGCCTGAAATTAACCTTTTAATACAGGGGGACTTCGAAAAAGCAGCACCTTTCAAAGTCAGAGTCAAAAATTGCTTTTTTTCAGGACAGGATACAGTGGATTTTTTCTTTTCTCTCGTTTACAATGGAATGTAGGAGGATTCAACATGGAACGCACGCTTTCAGCAGTCGAATCAGAACAACAAAGATTCATCACCAAAACATACTCTTGGATGGGGCTGGCTCTCTTAATCAGTGCAGCCACGGCATTTTTTACAGCACAATCAATTTTTGTCGGAAATGAACTTACGGCTTTCGGTCTCTTTCTCTTCGGCAACAAAATGATGGGCTTCTGGATTTTCGCAATCGCAGAAATCGTCCTTGTACTGTGGCTTTCTTCTCAGATTCGCAAACTCTCTCTCCAGACGGCAATCATCGGCTTTATCGGCTACTCGGTCATCAACGGAATCACCCTTTCTTCTATATTCATAATCTACCAAATCGAATCTATCGCGGTCGCCTTTTTGGGAACCAGCGCAATGTTCTTCATCATGGCATTTTACGGCGCAACCACCAAAAAAAATCTCGCCACTTTCGGTCGTTACCTTATGATGGCTCTGGTCGGTGTCATAATCGTCTCGCTCCTTGAATTCGTCATGGCGGTCTTCTTCCATTTAAACACGACAATACTTGATTTTCTTATCGCAATCGCCACGGTAATCATTTTCACAGGCCTCACCGCCTACGACTCACAAAAAGTCATGAAAATCGCAAAAAACTCAAACGGGAACGAAGACTATCAGAAAGTCTCCATCATGGCAGCCCTTGAGCTCTACCTCGATTTCATCAATCTTTTCCTGATGCTGCTGCGTCTTTTCGGAAAACGAAGATAAAAAAAGGGGAGAAGTCTCTCCCCTAGGCCGCATTACATTGCGTCCTACCCCACTCTGCGGGGTAGGGAGCCGGTCGCAAAAGCGAAAAAACTTGCAAGGCAAGTTTTTAGGCGAGTCTCCGAGCAGCCGGGCTGCGAAGGCGGAAGGGAGCCGGTCGCAAATCACAAACCACCCGTCAAACGGGTGGTTTGAACACAGCCTATAAGGCTCGGTTCCCAAGCTGAGACTTAAGTCCCGGCTTTCACTGACGTTCAAGTC
>JAFUHS010000162.1 GCA_017468745.1 Treponema sp.
AGATTTTTCCGAGACTCACTCAAAACTCACCTCGTGAGTTTTGCCCCCTTTCGGGGTCGTTCCCTACCTATTGCCCCTATTTTACCGCTCACGGGTTGTTTTGATTCGTGAGCGTTTTTTTGTACGACAGATTTCTTTAGGACTTGAACAGTCGGTTCAAGCGGAAAAATCTTAGATTTTTCCGAGACTCGCCTAGAAAGTCGTCTCACGACTTTCTTCGCCAGCGGCGACCGGCTCCCTTCCGCCTTCGCAGCCCGGCTGCTCGGAGACTCGCCTAAAAACTTGCCTTGCAAGTTTTTTCCCCTTCGGCGACCGGCTCCCTACCTATTACCCTACTTTATTCAGTGTTGACCAAAAATAGGCTTAATTATAGAATACTTTATGATTCAAGCAGAAAAATTTGATTCACCATTTAAAGGTCGCTCTCTCCTTACATGGCTTGATTACGAGCCTGAGGAGATTTTGCAAATCCTTGACTATGCTTTTTTGGTAAAAAAACAGGCTCACGCAGGTGAAATTCACCAGCGTTTTCTTGGCAAAACAATAGCACTCATTTTTGAAAAACGTTCGACACGAACACGCTCATCTTTTGAAACCGCTTTTGGAGAAGAAGGCGGTCATCCGGTCTTTATGTCTACACTGGACATTCAGCTTGGCGGCAAGGAAACTGTCAAGGATACGGCCCGTGTTCTCGGCCGCATGTTCAGTGCAATAGAATTCAGAGGCTTCAAGCAGGCTCATGTAAAAGAGCTGGCTCAATTCTCAGGCATTCCAGTCATCAACGGTCTCACCGATGATTTTCACCCCACTCAGGCTCTTGCCGACATCATGACCCTAAAAGAAAACTTCGGAACGCTCAAAGGTCTCAAATGGGTCTTCTGCGGTGACGGACGAAACAATGTCGCCCGCTCCCTTATGATTATCTCTGCAAAACTCGGAATCGACTTCGCAATATATGCTCCAAAAGAATTGTTTCCGCCAAAGGACATTCAGGAGCTTTGCACCCCTATCGCTGCAAAAAGTGGTGCAAAAATTGAAATTTCTGATCAAATTTCAGTTGTAAAAGGAGCGGATTGCCTTTATACTGATGTGTGGGTTTCAATGGGCGAAGAGTCGCTCAAAGAAGAACGGACGAGACTGCTTACCCCTTATCAGGTAAACAAAGAGCTTATGGCTGCTACAGGAAAGAGCAATACTATTTTCATGCATTGTCTGCCAGCAGTCACGGGTCAGGAAGTTACCGAAGATGTTTTCGAAAGCCCCGCAAGCAAGGTGTGGGACGAGGCCGAAAACCGCAAGCATACTATCAAGGCTATTATGCTCGCACTCATCTAGGAAGAGTCTCGTAAAAATACTGTATAAAAAGGCAAAGGAGATTTATATGAAGAAGTTATTTATTTTGTCAGTACTGCTCTGTGCTGGAGTTTTATTCACTGCCGCAGCAAAAGAAAAGGCAGACTACAAATACGAATTTCAGGAATCAGCCGTAAGCTATCGCAATGTTCAGGTTTACAAGGTTCTTGATCACAAGGAAGCTTACATTGTAATGTATGCAAAAGGTCACCGTGATGTAGGAACTGTCACAATTCCTAAAAAATGGTATTCAGCATCCATGCGTGCCGAGTCAAAGCTCAACTTCCGTCCGCTTCCAAAAGGAATGTATCCTTACATGACCATCCTTTCTCGTGACGGTTCTTTTGAGCGTGTTCTGCTCACATTGCCGACAAGCCGAAACTCTCCTATTTGGGGAGTCGCAGACAGCACTGTAAAAATCTCAGATGCCGACAAAGATACACTCGATATCGTGTATTAATTTAAAAGCATAGCTTTTTCTCATAACGGGGGGCTGTTCAATTTGACAGCCCTTATCTTTTTTAAACTGGAGTCCAAAAAAATGCAAATTATTTCAGATGAACAAATCGCTGACTTCAAGGCTTTTCTCGAACAGCATACTTATTTTTATGTAGCTGGCCACAAAGACCCTGATGGAGATGCGATTTATAGCTGCCTCGCCATGAAAGATATCTTAGAAGCCCTGAATCTTTCCTATCAGCTGCTCTCGGCGGGACCATTCAAGCGTCCCGAAATACGCTCAAAAGCAAAATACTTCTCTAATGAAATGATTTTCCTTTCAGAGCCTGAACGAAAAAAGGCAGGTCTTATACTACTGGACTGCTCGGAATTTTCTAGACTTGGAGAAATCGAAGGAGATTTTAAGAATCTGGACACCTTCATTATCGACCATCACAAAACCGCAGATGTAGAAAAAAACTCAATCATCGACCCTTCTTCTCCAGCGACAGCCTGTCTGGTTCAGCAAATTTATGAAAAAATCTTAGGGGAACTTCCTAAAAAGACAGCAGAATCGCTTTTCTTCGGGTTATGCACTGATACGGGCTACTTCCGCTTTTTAAACACAGACTCGGCAGAAGTCTTCCGGCAGGCGGCCCGTCTCGTTGAGGCAGGAGCGAATCCACGCACGACATACGATGAGATTACAGGCGGAAAACCTTACGCAACAAGAAAACTTCTAGGCATAATGCTTGACCGCGTTGAACGACGATACAAGAACAAGCTAGCCGTCACTTACGAAACGATGGAAGACACAAAAAGATGGGGGCAAGACGGCCGGGATTCAGATGCCCTTTACTCAATGCTTCTCTCTGTTGACGGAATCGAAGCAGTTCTTTTCGTACGTCAAGACACCGATCTCACCTGCACTTGCGGTTTCCGTTCCAGGGATAAAATCGATGTAAGCGTAATCGCACAGAAATTCGGCGGAGGCGGACACAAAAATGCTGCCGGACTGAGCATCGACGGAAAGATTCCAGATGTTCTTGAAAAAATTTGCGCCGAATTCAAAAAAGTCCTGTAGGGAAAATGATTAACTGGGGAGCTTTATCTCCAGCCTTTTTATTTCCGGTCTCCCCCCACCCATCGCCCTTTTTCAGTGATTTTGAAAAAGGGCTTTTTTTTCAATCTGGTTTTTAATTGTTTTTAATTGGATTTTATTGGATTTTGCTGTTTTTTGTTGGATTCTGTTGGATTTTGTTGGTTTTTGTTGTTTTTTTGCTGGAAATTTCCCGTTATTCGACATATTTTCCCTTTATTTTACTAA
>JAFUHS010000163.1 GCA_017468745.1 Treponema sp.
GAGAGGCATAAGTCCCATGAGAGTCTTTTTGACATCTGCGCTTGTCATGTTCATGCTCTTGTCTACGCAGTAAGGCTCTCCGTCTTTGCCCAGTGCCACGCCTGAGAATTCCGGCCCCACGTTTGGTTTTGGCTGGGGATTTTCAGGATTAATTTCAAGTTTTGCGTCCCCTGTTCCCGTGATGAATGGCAAAGTCCACTTGTAAAGTTCTTCCGTTGAAAGCTGACGGATATAGTTTGCGTTGTAGAATTCGAGTTTTTTGTAGTCGAAAACAGCCGGAGCCTTGTTAAGATGCTCCAGCTTGAACCTCTGGGCAAGCTCGTCCAGAGTGTAGAAATCCCGGCCTTCCTCGTAAGAGCAGCCCAGGAGAGCCACATAGTTTACGATTGCTTGAGGCAAGTATCCTCGTGCGCGGAATTCGTTCAAAGATGTTGAGCCGTGTCGTTTTGAGAGCTTTTTGCCGTCGCTTCCGTTTACCATTGGAAGATGACAGAATTCAGGATGCTCCCAGCCGAATGAGCGGTACATCTGCACATGAAGCGGGGTAGAAGGAATCCATTCCTGAGCACGCATGACATGGCTGATTTTCATCAAGTGGTCGTCAACGATGTTTGCAAGGTGATATGTGGGGAAGCCGTCGCTTTTTAGCAAAACCGGATCCGGGGAAATATCCTCGTTTTTCCATGTGATGTCGCCCAAAAGGTGATCGTGGAAAGTCGTCTCGCCTTCAAGAGGAACCTTTAGGCGGATGACATAAGGTTTTCCAGCGTCGAGATTTGCCTTGATTTCCTCAGGGGTGAGGTGGCGGCAGTTTCTGTCATAGCCAGGAGCCATTTTATTTTCGGTCTGAATCTTTTTGATTCGCTCCAGACGCTCGCTGTCGCAGAAACAATAGTAAGCCTCGCCTTTTTCTACCAGTTCCTGAGCATATTTTTTGTAAAGCTCAAATCTCTCTGACTGAACATAAGGGCCGTATTCGCCGCCTTTTTCTCCTCCTTCGTCCCATTCAATGCCAAGCCAGGCCATGGTGTCGTAAAGATTCTGGACATATTTTTCATCGTATCGGGTGCGGTCTGTGTCTTCCAAGCGGAGAATGAATTTTCCACCCTGACTTCGGGCATAAAGATAATTGAAAAGTGCCGTGCGAACGCCACCGATGTGCTGCATACCTGTTGGTGACGGTGCATATCGAACTCTAACTTCTTTGTCTGACATAAAAAAAGCCTCTGTAAAATATAGAATAAAGTGAATCTATTATAATGAATTGAATCATTCTGTTCCATAGACTAAAAAAGACTGACAAGCATAGTCAAAAATTGTGAAAATAAGCTGTATATTTCCCTGCTTTTATGTGTTATAATTTTAAGATAAATTGAATGAGGTTTTTGCCCCCTGCAATACAGCCTCACTTGATTTTTACAGGAGTTTTTATGTTCAAAAAAATGCTTTGTGTATGTGCTGTGCTTTTTCTTTTTTCCTCTTTTTCATTTTCGCAGGCTAAAAATCAGACGAAAATCACTGGTCTTGAAGATGACAGCTATCAGTGGTATGAGTTTAAGGTCAAACAGTTCCGTAAAAGCTTTAAATTTTATGCCTTTAAAAACGATACTCAGCGAGATAACCGCACGATTCAACTTTTCAAGGCTGCAGGCTGGGGGATGGGACCTCACGAAACAATAACCGAGTATTACAATTTTAATGGCGGTGAAATCACAAAACTTTGGGACGAGGAGTTAAAGCCCATGATGAAAAAAGAAGGCTACAAGTATGCTTTCACCACTTACCGGGTAACTGGCAAAGATGACACCATAATCTATTTGTACACCTTCTATTACGACCCGGACACGGACAATCTGTACATGCTGAAGTCTGTAAAATAAGAAAGGGGAGAAGTCTCTCCCCCGCGTCGCACGCTGTTGCGCCGCCCCCCTCTCTGCGGGGCAAAAATCACGCTTAAAGCCCCGCAACGCCCCTGATTATTCTCCCAGCATCATGCGGTCGTTTAATTCTCCGGCTGCATTGAACTTTTTGAGCAGGTCTTCCGGCTTCAGATTCTTTTTTTCTTCACCACGGACATCATAAACAATATTACCTTTCATCATCATGATGAGCCGGTTTCCGTAATGGATTGCGTGGTTCATGTTGTGAGTGACCATAAATGCCGTGAGTTTGTCCTGCTCAACGAATTTTTCGGTAAGTTCAAGGACTTTTGCCGCAGTTTTTGGATCTAGAGCGGCCGTATGTTCATCGAGAAGAAGAAGCTCAGGTTTTTTAAGTGTTGCCATCAAAAGGGTGAGAGCCTGCCGCTGTCCGCCCGAAAGAAGACCGACTTTGCTGGTAAGGCGTGACTCCAGCCCGAGATCCAGCATGGCGAGTTTTTCCCTGTAAATTGCTTTTTCTTCCTTTTTAATGCCCCATTTCAGGGTGCGGAGATTTCCACGGCGGAGAGCCATTGCAAGATTTTCTTCGATTTCCATGTTTGCCGCAGTTCCCATCATAGGATCCTGAAAGACGCGGCCTAAAAAAGCAGCCCTCTTGTATTCGGGCATTTCCGTGACATCGCGGCCGTTCAGTTTGATTGTGCCTGTGTCGCAGGTGTGGACGCCGGCAATCAGATTGAGCAATGTTGATTTTCCGGCTCCGTTTCCTCCGATAATAGTGACGAAATCGCCGTCTTCAAGGGTGAGGTTTATGTCGTGGAGGGCTTTTTTTTCAGTGATTGTGCCTGGATTGAAGGTTTTTGAGACATGTGAGATTTCAAGCATTTTACTTTCCTTCCTTTGCGACTATAGCGATTTTCTTTTTGAGCGTTTTTGATTTTAAGACCGGAATTGCCAGCGCGATAACGACGATGATTGCCGTGAGCAATTTAAGGTCACTTGATTTGAGGCCCAGCTGCAATACGACTGCGATAATCAGGCGGTAAACGACCGAGCCAAGCAAAATTGAGAGCAGTGTGACATAGAAGGCGAATCGCTTGTTGAAATAGGCGAAAATGCTCTCGCCTAAGATGATTGAAGCCAGACCGATGACGATTGTACCTGTTCCCATCCCCACATCTCCGTAGCCCTGTTGCTGGGCGACAAGGGCACCAGAAAGAGCGATAAGACCGTTTGATAGCATGAGACCTAAAATCTTCATTTTGTCGGTGTCAACGCCCATGGCGCGGACCATTTTTTCGTTGTTGCCGGTCGCACGGATACAAGAGCCGATTTCAGTGCCGCAGAACCAGTAGAGAAGTGCAATCAATGCGATTCCGAAAATCAAACCGATGATGAATGAGGCAATGTTCGGTGAAATATGGAAAGCATTCTGCATTTTGGTCATCATCGTGTCTACGCCTAAAAGAGGGGTGTTAGACCGGCCCATAATGCGAATATTAATAGAATAGAGGGCAATCATTGAGAGAATGCCGGCCAGAATTTCATGAATCTTGAGTTTTGTATGCATGAGGGCTGTGGCCAAGCCCGCTACAAGTCCTGTCAAAAAAGAAATTAAAATCGCCGCGAGAGGATTTACGCCTTTTGTAATGAGGATGGCACAAGTTGAGCCGCCCAGTGCAAATGAGCCGTCACAAGTCATGTCCGCGATGTTAAGGATTCTGAAGGTGAGGTAAACTCCGAGAGTCATGATTCCCCAGAGAAGACCTTGTGCGACAGCACCCTGAGCCGCACCGAAAATACTTAAGATGTTCATAATATTTCTATTATAGCACAGTTTTTCTTACTATGCTACAATTCTCTTATGAGCACTGTCGAAAATCTTTTTTCATTCATAAAAAAATCCCCCAGCCCCTTTCATGCAGTGGCTGAAATCTTAGATATTTTAAAAGCAAATGACTTCACTGAACTTTCAGAGGGCAAAGCCTGGGATATTCATGAAGGCGGAAAATATTTCGTAAAAAGAAATTCTTCTTCCGTAATCGCTTTTGTCATTCCCCAAAATCCCTCTCCTGAAAATGGCTTCTATCTTACGGCCAGTCATTCTGATTCCCCGGTTTTTAAAATCAAGGAGAATCCTGAGATTTCCTCGGCGGGCGTCGTCGTCCTCAATGTTGAAAAATACGGCGGAATGTTGATCCAGCCTTGGTTTGACCGCCCCCTTTCTGTCGCAGGCCGGGTTATTGTCCGTAAAAACGAAAAAGGCAGCTCTTCCCTGAGGCAAGTCCTCGTAAACATCGACCGGGATTTAGTGATGATTCCGAATCTTGCCATTCACATGAACCGGGAGGCAAACGAAGGCCGCAAAATCGATGTGCAGAATGAAATCCGTCCCGTGCTTTCTCTGGGTGAAAATAAAAAATTGCTGTCGCTTGTGGCGGAAGAGGCCCGTCTTTCTGAAAGCGACATTATTTCCCATGATTTGTTTCTATATAATAGAAGCCAGCCTTCTCTCTGGGGAGCAGAAAATGAATTCATCTCCGCTCCAAAACTTGATGACCTTGAATGTGCCTGTTCGACCTTACAGGGCTTCATCGCTGCGGTAAAAAACAATTCTCCCTGTGATACAGACTTTTCTGAGCAGCCCCTTCCCGTATATTGCGTTTTTGACAATGAGGAAGTGGGAAGTTCCAGCCGGCAGGGGGCTGATTCAACTTTCTTAAGCGATACCCTCTCCCGCATCGCAGAAAAACTTGACTGGTCACCTGAAGAATATAAAATCGCCCTTTCTCAGAGCCTTATGCTTTCCGCGGACAACGCCCATGCCATTCATCCCAATTATGTCTCTTCGGCAGACCCTGTGAACCGTCCGAAAATCAACGGCGGCATCGTCATTAAATTCAATGCGGCTCAAAAATATACCAGCGATGCCCTATCGTCAGCCGTGTTTAAGGAAGTCTGCAAAAAAGCTGGAGTTCCTTTCCAGATTTACACCAATAATTCAAATGTCCCGGGCGGCTCTACTCTCGGCAATATCAGTCAGAATCATGTTTCGATTCCCTGCGTGGATATAGGACTTGCCCAATGGGCAATGCATTCACCTTATGAGAGCGCGGGCGTAAAAGACATTGATTTTATGATTCGTGCGGTGGAGGAATTTTACAGGGGCGGAATTAAAGCAGATTAAGGGAGTGCTGATTAACACTTGTCGCGATTAATCAGACCTCTTCGCTTTTGCCGCCGCTTTTTTCTTCATTGTCCTCGGCATCAGACAGCTCTTCGATTTCTTCTACTCCATCTTCAAAATGCTCTTCGTCAGCGATAAATTCCGCTTCGTTGGTGCGTTTTGCGATGATAAGGGTAATGTCGTCATCAAACTGCCTGTATTCTGTAAATTCTTCCAGCGTGTCGATGATGAGTCCGATAATTTCGCTTGTCGGGCGGGCATGATTCTTTTTGAGGATGTTTTTTATCCTCTCCACTCCGAACTGCACTTGTTTTGAATTTGAGGCCTCTGTGATTCCATCCGTGTAAAGGACGAGGATATCTCCCGTAGACATTGAGAAAATCGAGCGGGCGAAAGAGACATTGATTCCCCTCATGCCGATTGCCCCGTAGTGCTGCTTTCCGTCGTTTCCTTTCAGCTCATAGACTTCGTTATCCCTGAGGCTGTATTTGAGGGGGTAGGGGTGACCGGCATTCCCCAGCTCCACATTGCACTTTCCGTTTTCATTTGTATCCTCAAAGCGGCATAGAATGCCCGTCATATAGTTATCGATGTCGCCTTTTTCGTAGAGAATCATATTGTTTATTTTTGTGAGGACGCTGTCGATTGCTTCTTTGCGGCGGAATCCTGTCTGGAAGACACGGGAAATGATGTTCTTTGAGAGCATGGTGACAAGACTTGCCGAAAGACCATGGCCTGAAACATCAAAAAGAGAGATTCCGTTTAAAATATCATTGTAGTTGTAGTAATCGTAGAAATCACCCGAGACTTTTGAGGCCGGCGAATAGCAGACCGAAATTTCCCAGCCCCTGAAATGCTTGTTCGGGCTCGGAAAATAGTTCCTCTGGACGACCGAGGCCATTTCCAAATCCATTTCGGAGTGTTTTTTTTCTTTTTCGAGCCGTTCGTTTAAGAGGGAAAGCTCATAGTTCGCGTCTTGTAAATCATGGGTTGCGGCTGCGACTTCTTCGATGAGGTGATTTGAGAGTTGTTCATTCTTGAGGTAGATTTTTGAGAATCTGATGGCCAGAATAATCAGGAAAACAGCTATGGACAAAGCCCAGCCAAAAATTGAAAAATACGGGTAGGTTCTGGTGTTGTCATGGAGTCTGAGGCTTATGTCTATGATTGCACCGATAGAAAAAGGCATGAATCCCAGCACGAGTTGTACAGCATCTTTTCTGGTGTCGCTTGCCAGTATACCTGAAATTGCAGCATAAGCTCCGATAAGCCCTTGAATGCCTAGAAGCAGCAGTATGTAAGGCGTAATGTTGACGAGAAAATCATAGTTCGGAGCCAAAAAAATTGGGAGCACTTGGGCTGCGAGAATAGCAACTCTCATTGCTATATATTTTGCTGAGAATTTCTGTTTTGTGTAATCGATTACAAAAAGAGTGGCGAAATAAACAATGACACAAGGGGGGATACAAAGCGTAAACTTAATGAAAGGAATGTAAGAGATGGCACCATTAGCATACATCGGGAGTTCCGTGGCAAAGAAGGGTGTTAGAAAAATTGCCGTGAAAAAATTAAGAATTGCGAAATCCCTGAATTCCTTGAAATTTTTCATTCCCAAATAAAAACAGAGATAGAGTATAAAAGTGAAAATCAGAATACCTACGAGGAAAATATAAGCTCTGGTGTGATGAAAGTTGATTGATTCAAAATTTGCATAGGCAAATCTTGTCGGCTGTATGAAGGCGTGGCTTGAGATTCCGCTTCGCCCCTGAGCATAAATTTTTATGAAAACCGTGTTTTTCCCTTCCTGATGCAAAATATCCAGAGGAAAACTGAAGAAATGTGCCTTAAAAAGCGTTGAGTGCTCATGGGGAGGAAAATTACCGTATTGGGAAATGAATGTGTTGTTGCAGTAGAGCTGGGCTGCAAAACGGAGATGGGGGACTACAAGGCCCAGAGGCTGATTTTTGAATCCTAGGGGAATTTCAAAATCTGCCCTTACCCAGACATAATGGCTTCCTTTCCCTAGGACATGGTGCAGATTGTATGCAGATTTGTCTTCCAGTTTTTTGAAATTTGCAGCGTTTTTCAGGGCATCGCCTAAATTGGACTCTGCCGTGGCTTCCCAATAGTAAAAACTGTCGCCAATATTAAGCTGCGGTGTTTTTTCTGGTCCGCAAGAACAGAGAAGAACAGCGGCAAACAAGAGAAGAATCGGGATAAACTTTTTAGTGCAGTTTATTGCAGTCTGCATAAAATAATTATATATGATATTTTGAGAAAATACTATTTTTTTTCTACTGAAATAAGGGCTTTTCTCCCCCTTTAATAAAGTTTTGAAACTTTGTATAATGCTAGCAAATTTGATTTAAGGAGCATTTTGATGGCTATTAAAACTGTTGCAGAAATCCCCAACGCAAAAATCAAAGCTTGGGTCGAAGAATGCGTAAAAATGTGTGAACCGGACAATGTTGTCGTTTGTGATGGTTCTGCCGCTGAATACGACGCTCTCGTTAAAAAGTGCGTTGACTCAGGTTTGGCTACTCCCTTGGCTAAAAAACCACACAGCTACCTTTTCCGTTCAGATCCTTCTGATGTCGCTCGCGTTGAAAAACGAACTTTCATTTCTTCTAAAAAACAGGAAGATGCGGGCCCGACAAACAACTGGATTGACCCGGTTGAGCTCAAGGCAAC
>JAFUHS010000164.1 GCA_017468745.1 Treponema sp.
AAATCTCACCACGCATTGTAACGCGGAGTTTAGCGTCGAGGTTTGAGAGAGGCTCGTCGAACAAGAATACTTTTGGAGAACGAACGATTGCTCGTCCTACAGCAACACGCTGTCGCTGACCGCCGGAAAGAGCCTTTGGTTTTCGGTCAAGATACTGAGTGAGGTCGAGCATTTTTGCAGCTTCCTCAACTTTGCGCTGGATTTCGATTTTTGGCTCTTTTCGGATTTTGAGACCGAATGCCATGTTGTCGAATACAGTCATGTGCGGATAGAGAGCATAGTTCTGGAATACCATTGCGATATTTCGGTCTTTTGGCGGAACATCGTTCATAAGTTCGCCATCGATAAGAAGCTCACCCTCGGTGATGTCTTCAAGACCTGCAACCATGCGGAGAGTTGTAGACTTACCACAACCAGACGGTCCTACGAATACACAGAATTCGCGGTCTTCGATTGTGACATTTGATTTTTCGACAGCCAAAACATTGCCGTCATACACTTTTGTAACGCCTTTAAGCTCTACTTTTGCCATTTTTTCCTCCTGTGGCAAGGGATTATAACTATAAAATCAGTATAAATGACAACGAAATAGAATTCAAGGGAAAATTTTCAAAAAAGGCGGAATTTTTACAGCCCCAGCAGATTTTTAACATAAGGCTGGCAGAGAACGAAAATCACGCTGAAAAGAACCGCCGGAAGGTAATTTGCGGTCTTTACTTTTTTGATTCCCATGAGGTTTATGCCGATTAAAATGATGAGGGCACCGCCGCTCCCTGTAAGCTCTGCAATCATCTGCTCGCTCACATAAGGGGCAATCAAAACTGAAAGCAAAGTGAGGGAGCCCTGATAAAGGAAAATCGCGATGACGCTGAAAGCTGTTCCCACACCCATTGCCACTGCAAATCCAATCGAAATAAAGCCGTCCAGAATCGATTTGAGGAATATAATGGAATAATCATGCTCAATTCCGGCCTTAAAACTGCCTACAATCGCCATTGCTCCCACGCAAAAAAGCACGGAAGCATTCAAAAAAGCATATGCAAAGTTCTTCTGAGGCCGGCCTTTCTCAAAGGAGGGGGAAGTCTCCCCCTCGGCTGCAATGGCTTCGCCATTTCCGCCTACCCCTTCTGCGGGGTATCCCCGCAACGCCCCGTCATTTTTCTTCATAAAAATCTTTTCCAGAAATTTGCCGAAGGCAAGGATTTTTCCGTCAATATCGAGCAAGGTACCAACGATTCCGCCCAGAATCAATGCGAGAGCCAGATAAACGACATTCTGATACTTAAAGGACATCTGGACGCCCATTACGAATGAGACGAGACCGCAGGCCAGTTGAATGGAATCAGTGACTTTCTGGGGGATTTTTTTTGCGAACAAAAGGCCAACAATACAGCCTGCCAAAATAGTGGCACAATTTACGAATACGGCAATCATTTTTAAAACCTGACTTGAACACAGGGAGGCGTTTGAAGCTGTGCTTTGGGCGGCACAGCTTACCCATATGAATCAATCAACTTCCTGTAAAAAACTGAGGCTTCCCTTTTGGGAAGCCTCTTAAACTTGTGCGGAGAACCTGACTTGAACAGGCACAGCTTGCGCCACTAGCACCTCAAGCTAGCGTGTCTACCAATTCCACCATCCCCGCAACTGATGTTAAATATATTATAGAAATCGCATAAAAGTGTCAATATGAGATTTGTATTTTTTTTGGAATTTATTAATTTTTTTTAACTACAGCCCTTTTTTTTCTATACTTTATATTGTAAAAAGATATATAATTCAAAGTGAATTAAGGAAAACACGGGTAAAGTCATGTATTATTCTAGCATCGGAATTGTGGCGTTTTTAGTTCATGTAATCATAAATTATGATGTTTTAGTAAAATCAAAACATGAGCAAGACTCTGATTCACACAAAGCCTACAAAGCATTCCTCACCTGTGTTCTTATCTACTATATCTTCGATATTCTTTGGGGTGTCATTTATTCCCTAAAATTCCCGCTGCTTTCATACACCTGGACAGAACTCTATTTTATGACCGTTGCGATTACGGTTTTTCTCTGGACTCGTTATGTCATTATCTATCTTAACAAAGCAACTTTTTTTTCTAAACTTATAAAATATGCTGGTATACTCTTTCTTGTTTTTGAATTCGTCTCTATAATCCTAAATCTTTTCTTCCCGATTATGTTTTACTATGACGAGAAAGGCGACTATCACACCGGAAAAGCCCGCACTGCCACAATGTTCGCCCAAATTCTGCTTTTTTTTGGTGACTTCTATTTATACGCTTACAATCACGGTCAAAAATCATGGAAAAATCCGCCACCGTCACCGCACTATCGGGGGATTCGGCATAGCCATGACAATATTTGTTATTTTTTCGGCGATATACCCGGTTCTTCCATTTTATTCCGTGGGATATCTGCTTGGAATTTGCCTTATCCATACATTCGTTCTTGAAGGCGAAAAGGAAGACCGCAGGGAAGAGCTTGAAAACCTTCTCCAAGTCGAAAAAATTCGTGAGGCAGAACTTGGTTCAGCCCGACTCATGGCTTACACAGATCCACTCACAGGTGTCAAAAGCAAAACAGCCTATCAGGAAGACATAATCGGAATCGAGAAGCGGATTGAAGACGGAATTTTAAAAGATTTCGCCGTCGCTGTCTTTGATGTAAACGGATTAAAACTAGTAAACGACACGAAGGGACACGATGAAGGCGATAAACTCATAAAAGAAGCCTGCCAGGTCATCTGCCAGACTTTCAAGCACAGTCCTATTTACCGCATTGGCGGAGACGAATTTGTCGCTTTCATCATGGGCGAGGATTTTAAGCAAAAATCAGAACTGGTAAAAAATTTCGACAGCCAGATGGAAAAGAATATGGCAGAAAACAAAGCGGTCGTTTCATGCGGGCTCACTGAATATGAAACAGGGGCAGACAAATCCTACCTGACGATTTTCAGCAGGGCCGACATGAAGATGTATGAGCGGAAAAAGCAGCTCAAAGGCCTCTAGTAGGCTGAATCCAGGCCGCCGACTTTCTGCTGGAAGTGGGCGAATTCCTCGAACAAAAAATCCATCCGTGGATTTTTTGATTCGTACGAGAATTTTCTGACGAAAATTCTCTCTTTGCTTTTACCTTGCATCCCTGCAAGGCTCAAACTTACAAACCTCCCATTTTCGTCTGAAAATGGGAGAATTCCATTGAGAAGCTGGCCCGTCCCTGAGTTACAGAGCGCAGGTTCGTTGAGAAGCCGAACATTTTTGCCATAGGCGCGATGCAGTGAACGATTTCGCCAGAGGCTTTTGAGTCCTGACCTGCAATCTGCCCGCCCCGCTGGGTAATCTGGCTGATTGCGTCTCCCACGAATTCAAGCGGACAAGAAATATCAACATTCATGACAGGCTCAAGAATCTGAGGTGAGGCTTTGGCAGCCGCCTCGTCAAAAGCCTGGGCCGCACATGCCGTAAAGGCAAAGGGAGTGCCTGTAAGCTCGTTGTAGTCGATTTTTGTGACCGTAACGCCCACATCG
>JAFUHS010000165.1 GCA_017468745.1 Treponema sp.
AGCGGACGCCGTGAGTCTCCCAGAGCACGAAGAATTCCTGAGCCAATGTTGTAGAGAATTAGGAAGCTGATTCCGGCAAAATAAATCCTGAGGTAAGACAGAGCTGGCTCAAAAACGCTTTCTGGAACTGAAATCAGGCGCAGCACAAAAGGAGACAGGGCAATTCCCGCCACCGTCATAATCAGGCTGATGAAAAAAGCACTGAGAATTGCCGTGTGAATCGCATTCTGCAGGCGGCCGATATCTTTTGCCCCAAAGGTCTGGGAAATCACGACCTGAGCCCCAGTGGAAAATCCCGCGAAAAAGCCTATTACTGTGAAGACGAACTGGGAGGAAGCCCCGATAGCCGCAAGGGCATCCTTCCCTAAGAATTTCCCCACGACAAAACAGTCCATCGTGTTGTAGAACTGCTGGAACATGTTTCCGGCAAAGAGAGGAAGGGCAAAAGCTGCAATCTGAGGAAGGATGGCTCCTTCAGTCATATCGAGGTTTCTTGACTTATTCATCTGAATCAAAATCTAACTCTAAAAATGATTGTACAAATCTTCCACAAGGGAGATGCATCCGTGGGTGCCGATATGAGAGCGGTTTAGAATCTCCTTGTCCAGACAGGGATTTGATGTGATTGCAAAAAATGCGTTCAGCTTCTGTGCGATTTTCTTTTCGTAGGAACTTCCCATAAAAAGCGTTGCACGACCGTCATATTTTTTTGCAATTTGCTCAATCTCATAGACATCATTCTCAAAGTAAACATCGGCCTTGCGGGAACAATCAAGATTCTGAATCTCAGCGCGGATTTTCTCCTTGTCTTTTTCGTATACCGAATCTGTCAGAATCACAGCAAGCGGGATATGTCCATGAACATTGACCAAAAATCTGGCAATACCCAAAGCCTTTGCGCTCTCACCAACAAGAATGAATCTGTGCCGCTCAAAATTTCCGAAAAGCGAGTCCAGATATTCATAAACATAAAGCTCTTCTTCATGCACGGCTTTTTCCACAAGTTCCTTTTCGATTCCGAGTTTTTCGCCCACCCTTCGAAGGAAAAAAGCCGTGTCCTTTGGCCCCACAGGCCAGCCCTTTAAGCTAAGCGTTTCAATCCCGAATTTATGTTTGTAGTAGGCGTCTGTATTTTTTGCGAGCCAGGGAGAAAGGTTTATGTTGAGGGAGGCATTTCCTGAATTCTTGAACTGCTGGATTCCGTCCCGGCGGATAAAGAATGTGTTCGCCTTCACGCCGATTCTATCTAAAATCCTCGTGATTTCCTCAAAATCTCCCCGGAGAGTGATGTCAGAGCTGGGCGGCTGACCGTAGATATTCACCAAAAGCGGGTCGGTCTTTGTTTTTTGAGCAAGGGTTTTTACAGTGGCGAGAAGAGCCATATTGTAGCCCGTGTAAGTGTCGCCCCGAAAGCCCGCCGTGTCTATGCTCGTTAGCGGATAGGGCGAATCTTCAAATTTCGAGATGACGCTTTCCACATCGTCGCCGTTGATTCCCATGGAACAGCCCGTAAGAACAGCGTAATAGTCGCCGTCCATGATTTCAAGACTTCCGCGAATCGTCTCTTCAAGGCGTTTTGTTCCGCCAAAGACGACTTCTTTTTCATAGGCGTTGGAGCTGGGAAGACCGTGGTAGCCGCCGAGATAATAAAGATTCGTCTTGTTTGAAGCCTGCATTGAGCATCCGGGACTTGCGTGGAGAATGGGAATTGCCCGGTAAATGTTTCCGATTACATCAAGCGCGCCGTGCAGCGAGCATAAATTTCTTGGTCTTTCTATACATTTTTCCATTATTTACTCCGGTAGCTGCAAATAGCTGAACGCGTCTTTTTTGTACCATTCCTCACGGTAAGTGTTCTTTGAAAATTGCGAGAGATTTTTGTTGAAGTTGTTGTTGTCGAGCGCGTCTTCGATTTTTCGCCCCAGATAAAGGACTCCTCTGTAGCCGAATGTCGGTCTCTTTGAGTCAAGAATATGGAGGGAAGGAATTCCCAGGCGGCTCACCCAGTTGGACATTCCGATAAAGACATCCGGCTTGTATTTTTTAAGGAGATTGACCTGCTCGTAGGGCTGCATGTCGGCTATGTTCACAAGAAAGTCTGAGCCGTGAAGCTCTTCCAGCCGCTTGAAGTCATCGATGTAGGCCTCATCGTAGTAGGGAGTGTGCATACAGAGAAGTTTCATTCCGTAGTCTCCGATGAGCGTTGCCGCCGCAAAACCTCGCCCGGTTCCAGCAGTAAGGCAGGCTCGAAGTCCGTCAGTTTTCTTTTTGATTTTTTCGACTTCCTCTGCGACGGCGGCGCTTTCGCTTTCGATAAAAGCCTCCGCTTCCTTTTCCTTGCCGGCAAGTTTTGCAATCGCCCTGAGCCAGCGGTTTGTGCTTTGACTTCCGATTGCCTTTAGCATCCGCTTCATTTCCTCTTGGTCAGCCCAGCTTAAAGAATGAGTGGCAAAGAGATTGATAAGCCCTTTCTGCTTTGGCGGGCAAGCCTTGCGGATTACATAGTTCTGGAGGGTGGCAAGAGCCAAATCGTAGCCCGTGGCGTGATTCCGGCTTTTAAAGCCCTCGCAATGCACAGGAGCAAAGAGAATGTCACGCCCCTCTAACCTGCGGTACTTTTTTTCCATGCGCTCTGCCACAGCGTCAATGTCATCCCCGATGATTGCCGCCGCACAGGAAGAGAGAATGAAGACGATTTTGGGATTGTATCGCTCGACCGCTTTCTGAATGGTCTCTTCAAGGCGTTTTTCCCCGCCAAGAATCACTTCTTTTTCGCCCAAGGCCGAAGAAATCACATGGCTGTCTGGGGCATCGTCCCGTCCCCGGTGGTGCTTGTAGACATTTAAACGGTCAATCGCACCGAAGGCGGCACAGCCGGAACAACCGAGGGGAGAATGAATCACCATAACCGTGTCCTGCAAAGAAACCAATGCGTTCATGCTGTTCACCTGCACGCACTGGAGTCCCTGCTCGAACGTACGCTGAGCGTTTTTAAGACACCGCCCCTGCGCTTTTTCCCGCAGGTCACAAGACTTTCCCACCTGCACGTCAGCAAAGCTGGGGTGGCTGTCGCGGATTGTGTCCTGAATCTGTTTCGTCATAATATCCTCATCATTTTCTTCTATATAAATATTACAGGGCGGCCGACAAATCTCCGGGTGGAAGAATCCTATGCAAAAACTGCTTTGTCCGCTCTTCTTTCGGATAATAAAAAATCTCCTTTGGACTTCCTTCTTCCACCACATAACCGCCGTCCATAAAAATCACTTTGTCCGC
>JAFUHS010000166.1 GCA_017468745.1 Treponema sp.
CGATTATATAATCAGCCTGAGCGATTACATCAAGGTTATGCTCAATCATCACGACGGAGTTGCCTTTGTCAACAAGCCGCTGAATCACATCCATGAGGACTTTTACATCCGCAAAGTGAAGTCCGGTTGTAGGCTCGTCAAGGATGTAGAGCGTTTTTCCCGTGGAAGGACGGGCAAGTTCCGTGGCAAGTTTTACCCGCTGAGCCTCGCCGCCGCTCAAAGTAAGGGCAGACTGACCGAGCTGGATATAGCCCAAGCCCACGCTCTTTAAAGTCTCAAGCTTCCGCGAGATATGGGGAATGGAATTGAAGAAATCCGCCGCCTCTTCAATGGTCATGTTGAGGACATCAGAAATATTCTTTCCCTTGTAGCGCACATCCAGAGTCTCCTGATTGAATCTGTGCCCGTGACAGACATCGCACTGAATGAAAACATCAGGCAGGAAGTTCATTTCGATGGTAATCGTTCCCGCCCCCTGACAGTTTTCGCAGCGGCCGCCCTTCACATTGAAGCTGAAGCGACCCGATTTGTAGCCGCGAGCCTTTGAGTCAGGAAGGGAAGCAAAAAGTTCCCTTATACTGTCAAAAACACCCACATAAGTGACCGGGTTACTTCTAGGTGTGCGGCCGATTGGGCTCTGGTCGATGTTGATTACCTTGTCGATATGCTCGATTCCTGTGATTGAGTCGTGCTCTCCTGCCTTGTAATCGGTTCGCATGAGGGTGTTTGACACCACAGGATAGAAGACATCGCTTAAAAGGGTGGATTTTCCGCTTCCAGAAACGCCCGTAATGCAGGTGAAAGTTCCCAAAGGAATGTCCACGCTGATATTTTTAAGATTGTGCTCCCGAACGCCCTTTATCGAAATGAAGTTTCCGTTCCCCTTTCGCCTCTCTTTCGGAAGGGCCATGTAAAGAGTGCCTTTAAGATACTGGCCGGTAATGCTTTCGCTCACTTCCATGACCTGAGAAGGAGTTCCCGAAGCGATTACATTTCCGCCGTGAACGCCGGCTCCAGGTCCTATGTCAACAAGCCAGTCCGCCGTGCGCAAAGTCTGCTCGTCATGCTCCACGACAATGACAGTGTTTTTAAGGTCACGGAGATAAGTGAGGGTTTCGATAAGCCTCTCATTGTCCCTCTGGTGCAGTCCTATTGAAGGCTCGTCAAGAATGTACATTACGCCGGTAAGGCCACTTCCAATCTGGGTGGCAAGCCTGATTCTCTGAGCCTCACCGCCACTCAAAGTGCCGGCAGACCGCTCCAAAGTAAGGTAATCCAGCCCCACATTTTTCAGGAAAGTAAGGCGGGCTTTGATTTCCTTTACAATCTGAGAAGCGATGAGTTTTTCGGTTTCGGTCAGCTGCAAGTTTTCGATAAAATCAAGGCTTTCAATTACGCTCAAGCCGCACAAGTCGATGATGTTTTTTCCGCCTATGGTAACGCCCAGAGCCTCTTTACGAAGGCGTTTTCCGTGGCAGCAGGTGCACTCCGACACCGACATGAACCTCTCTTCCATGCGGACCCGCTGGGCTTCACCCCAGGCCTCGTTGTGACGACGCTTCATGTCAGCCCAGACGCCGATCCAGGGCCGCTTGTATTCAGAATATCCCTCGCCGCTCTGCTTCTGGTAAATCCAGTGCATGATTTTCGAGTCGTCACCCTGCCAGAGGAAATTTTTCTGTTTTTCGCTCAAATCCTTAATGGGAGTGTCAAGGGAAAATCCGCCGGTCTCTGCGACCGCAGAAAAAAGCGACTTGTTCCACTCGCTGTCGGGATTATAGAAAGGAAAAGCACCCTCGTTAAAGGAAAGAGACTCGTCCGGAAGGATTTTTTTTGCATCCCATTCCATTTTTTCGCCGATTCCCGTACATTCAGGGCAGGCACCAAAGGGATTGTTGAAAGAGAAAAGCCGTGGCTGCAGTTCAGGTATGGAGATTCCGCAGTCAGGGCAGGCATTTTTCTGGCTGAAAAAGACTTCTTCCTCGTGCCAGCCCTTCTCGCTCCCATCTTCCATCCGCCGCAAAACCACTATTACTCCGTTGGAGCTTTGCAAGGCCGCCTCCACTGATTCTGCAAGACGCTTGCGGGAGTCTTCTTTGATTGCGATTCGGTCGACTACGATTTCGATTGTATGCTTTTTCTGCTTGTCAAGTTTGATGGAGTCGTCCAGCTCCACCATAAGGCCGTCAATTCTGGCGCGGACAAAACCCGACTTTTGGGCATCCTCGATAATTTTCTGATGCTCACCCTTTTTTCCCCGGATGACAGGAGCCAAAAGAGTGATTTTTGTTCCCTCGCCCCAGGACATAATGGTGTCGATAATCTGGTCTTCGCTCTGTTCTTTGATTTCCCGTCCGCAGTTAGGACAGTGGGCGTGACCGATTCTGGCAAAAAGAAGGCGGTAATAATCATAAATTTCCGTGACCGTACCCACGGTTGACCGGGGATTGTTATGGGTGGTTTTCTGCTCGATGGAAATTGCAGGGGAAAGGCCTTCGATTAAATCAACATCAGGCTTATCCATGCTGCCCAAAAACTGCCGGGCATAGCTGGAAAGGCTTTCCATATAACGGCGCTGCCCCTCAGCAAAAAGGGTGTCAAAGGCCAGGGAAGACTTACCGCTTCCTGAAAGACCTGAAATAACGACCAGCTTGTTGCGGGGAATCTCTACGGAGATATTTTTGAGATTGTGCTCCCGTGCCCCTTGTATAACGATTTTTTCGCCTGAAACACGATGTATGTTCTTGAATGAGTAATTTTTTTCTGAATTTTCCAC
>JAFUHS010000167.1 GCA_017468745.1 Treponema sp.
AAGATAATGAATTTTCTAAAAATAGTCTATATTATTTAAGGGGAAAGTCTTCCCCTTCGCGCCCACTCTGTTGGTCGCTACCCCTTCTACGGGGTACGGTTCAGGCATAGCCTTCACCGAGACTCGCTCAAAACCTGTCTCGCAGGTTTTGCCCCTGTCGGGTCGCTCCCTACCCCGTAACGCCCCCATTACTCAAAAAGCGAATTTATTTCATTCTTGTAAATCTCAGCGATTTTGTAGCGCATCATCTCAAGTTTCGCTGAAAGTTCAACGCCAGCCTCAAATGATTTTGGAATCAGGGTGAATTTATAGATTTTCTCGCAAAGCCTGAATCCGTTTGCGCTGGTGATGATTTCGCCGACGGTCTTTTCAAAAAGCGAGTGAATTTTCTCTTCTTTTAAAAGAGCCTCGTAATCATCACAGGGAATTCCATTTTCCTCAGCATAAGAAACCAGGGTCTCCTTACTGGGCACGATGAGGGCACCCAGGTATTTTTTGTCCTGTCCGACCACCATGACGCTCTCGATAAAGTCACTTGCCAAAAGAGCACCCTCAATCACGCTGGGCTCGATATTCTCGCCGTCAAGGAGCACGATTGTATCCTTTGCCCGCCCCGTAATCTTGATTTCGTTGTCGTGGGTCATAATTCCCAAGTCGCCGGTGTTGAGCCAGCCATCTTTATCAAGGACTTTTTCAGTCAAGTCAGGCCGCTTGTAATAGCCCTTCATTACCTGGGGAGAACGGACGACAATCAGCCCCTGCTTTCCAGGCCCGATATGATTCATGCTTTTAATCACGCCATGCTCTTCCTCAACAATCCTGAGTTCAAAGGTCGGGAAGACCACGCCAACAACGCCCGGCCGGGGATGGCGGTAATCACGGAAGGAAACGACAGGAGCCGTCTCACTCATGCCGTAACCTTCAAGAAGATTCAGACCGATGGCACGGTAGAAATTATCCACATCCTTTTGAAGGGCACCACCGCCAGAAATTGCGATTGAAATGCGGCCGCCGAACTTAGAGCGGATTTTTCTAAAGACCAGAACATCACCAAGCTTATGAAGCGGCCAAAGCAAAATCCATGGGATAAAGCCGATTAAGCTGTCAAGGAGGCGACATCGTTTTTTCACGCTGATTTGGGGCAGGTTTCCGAAAACATAATCCCTCATAAGGGCATAGGCAGAGCCGGTCTTAATGAAGAAATTGAACAATCTGAGAGTAAGTCCGCCGGTCTTTTTCATGGCACGGTTCACGCCTGAGGCCAGAGCCTCCCACAAACGGGGAACTCCGCAAATCCACTGGGGCCGGATAGCCGCCATATCAGGCAGGAGAATCGGTGCGGCAGGTTTTGAATAGGCAAGGCCGCACTTCATGTGCACTGCCACATACTGAATGAGCCGCTCAAAAACATGCCAGACAGGAAGAATGGTCATCCACCAGTCGCCTTCCTTGCATGTGATAAAATCGTGAATCACTGAAAGCTGTGAAATATAATTGTTGTGAGTGAGCATTACTCCCTTTGGCGTGCCTGTAGTTCCCGAAGTGAAAATCATGGTCGCCACATCATCGGGATTGGTCTTTTCCATCTCATCTTCGATTTCCTTTTTCTTTTCGACGGGATTTTCAGAGACAATCGACTTTCCCTTTTCAAGCAAGTCATCAAAGTAATAGAGGGAAAGTCCGGCCTCTTTCGCGCGATTTTCATTCTCAGCGCTCATTTTATCAAAGAGAATTACGGTTTTTAAAAGAGGAAGCTCTTCTTTTTTTTCAAGGATTTTACAAAGCTGCCTCTCATTCTCAAAAAATCCGAAGGCACAGTCAGCAAAGCTCGTGATGAAACGCATTTCCGTTCCCATGGAATCACAGCCACGGGGAACATCCGCCGCCCCCAGAAATAGAATAGCGTAGTCCGTAATGAACCATTCCCTGCGGTTATCGCTCATAAGGGCAACATTGTCTCCCCTTTTTACGCCGACAGAGCGCAAGGCCTGGGCAAATGCAATCACTGATTCATAGAACTGACTGTAAGTATAATATTGAAAGACTCCGTTCTTATCCTTTGCGGCCTGAAGACAGACATTCGGGCACTGTGAAACCCGCTCCTTAAGCAGAAGCGGAAGATTTTTTGGAAGCGTGCGTTTTGTAAATTTCATATAGAAAAAATTATCGCACAAGAAGAGAAAATAGGCAAATTTTCAGACAGTAATTACACAGATTTTTAAAATCACATAATTTCCGTCAATTCGTGTCTTTTACTTTTTGTCGCCCGAAGATTCCTTGTGGCGGTTGTCAAAATAGCCGCCGTCTTCAAGGTAGCGCCGTCTCGTCCTGATAAGCTCGATAAGTTCGTGATACATGTTGTAGTCGATTTCAAGGGCCATAGGAAGCAGGAAGAATTCAGTCTCGTCACAGTATCGCTCGATGAATTTCGGGTCAGTGACGAAGCCCAGGGAAATCATATTTGAGATTCTGTCGGCGCATTTGAGGATTTTTGCCTTCTGGCTTCCGTTGTTGATGATACGGCGAAGGAACTGCCTCTTATCCTCATCTTCACGGCGGGTCACTTCAAGAACAAGCTCCAGAACATCCTTTCCGTCAGAGTCCGCATTGATGATTTCATTTTTGTCAAAATCAGGAATATCCTCCACGGTGTCGTGAACAAGGGCGGCTTTGAGCAAAACGGAGTCGATATAGCCGTAGTCGATGAGGATTCCCAGCGTGTCAATCTGATGACGGAACATATTTCCGCCCGCATGACGGCTTTTCCCGATTAAACCGGTTGAAAGCTGCATGTAAGGCGCAAGGATTATATGCTTGAGCTGCTGCATGTGCTCCCTGTCCATGTGTTCTGGTTTTTCGGTTTTCATCTCGTATTTATAAGCCATACCGTACCCTCATGATTTTATCCACAGATAGGCACAGATTTTCACAGATTATAATTTCATTTGGGAAATCATTTCGTGTTAATATGATATTTTCGATTAAGACGACCTTTAATCTGTGTAATCTGTGTTAATCTGTGGATTATTTTAAAGCCTCGATATATGAAGTCAATTTCTCGATTCGGCGCTTTGTTTCGGCCAGTTTGTCCCTCTCGGCCTGAACGACCTCGGCAGGGGCATGCTCGGCGAATTTACCGCCCAGTTTGGCTTCGGTTCGCTCGGCATCTTTCTTGTCTTTTTCCAAATCTTTCTGGAAGTGGAGCAAAAGCTGGTCTTTATTGATGTTCTCGTCAAGGATGATGAAGGCCTCAAAGCCAGTTCCCACAGTTCCGATTGACTTGCCGGGTTTTGACTCGACGAACTCGACCTTTGAAAGACCTGCCAGAAGCTGAATCATGTCAACCTTTTCGCGGCATACTTCCGCAGCAGAGCCTTTTTCGATTAAGACAGCAAGATTGATTTTATCGGCAGGGTTTACGCCGCACTCGTTGCGAAGCCCTCGGACAGAGCGAATCAAATCCTGCAGGACAGCAAAACGGGTGATGATTTTCTGGTCAGCACGGCTTTCACTGAACTCTGGGTATGGAGCGGTGACGAGTAAATCAGAGTA
>JAFUHS010000168.1 GCA_017468745.1 Treponema sp.
GAGTCGAACCCTCGTCATCAGCTTGGAAGGCTGAGATAATGAGCCGTTATATGACTGCCGCAAGAATGCCAGCGATTGGAATCGGACCAACGACAGGCAGATTTTCAGTCTGCTGCTCTACCAACTGAGCTACACCGGCATTTGTCGTGTGACGGTGTTAAATATATACCTCTTGAAAAAAAATGTCAACAGGTTGAAATAAAAATTTTATAAATTTTTTGAAATATTTTTTGCTACTGTGAGCAGTTTTTCTTTTTCGTTCATTTGCGGGTCATCAAGGACGCACTGGAAAAGCTCGTTCAGAATATTGCCCAGCCGTTTTCCGGGCTGAATCCCTGCCTGAATCAAATCCTTTCCGTTTACGGCCAGGTCTTTGAGGGAAAGGGCGTTTTCCTGAGACTGAATCTCCTCGACCCGTTTTTTTAAGATGACAAGTTTTCTTATGCCGTCGCTTCCAATCTCGGGCTTCCGGCGGTATTTTCCGTACATGTCTGCCAGTCGCAAATCGAAGAGGTCATTTAAATATTCCGGCCTTACTTTTACGATGAAACGGCGTATTGCCGCGTCAGACCAGTTTTCCTCAAAATGGAACATGTGGTTTTCTACAAGGTGGGCGACCGAATCGATGACCGCATTTGGGAATTTCAGTCTCGCGAGGATGGGACGAACCATTTGGGCTGAATAGACTTCATGCCTGTAAAAATGAATGATGTCGACGAATGAGCCTGAATCGGCCGGGTATTCGGCTTTTTCAATGCTTTTTGCCTGAATTTTTCCAACATCGTGAAAAAGGGCTGACAGGCGCACGATGAGATTATCCCTTGGAGCGCCGTCACAGGCGTAGAGATTGTGGTCAAGGACATCAAAAACATGATAGCTCCTGATGTCGGCTTGTGAGCAGTCTCTGCCCTCGGCAAGCTCCGGGATGAAAGCCCTTAAAATTCCCGTTTCTTCCATGCGGTGCAGGGAGCGGGAAGGCTCTTCTGAGCGGAGAATCTTTTCGAATTCATCGCGGAAACGCTCCATGGAAATTGATTTTATCTTTTCCTGGACTTCTTTTTCTTTGATTGCCCCGTAGGTCGCTTCTTCGATTTCAAAATTCAGCTGGCTTGAAAAACGGATGGCCCTGATCGGGCGGAGTCCGTCTTCGAGAAAACGGTCTTTTGCCTTGCCGACTGTCCTTATGATTTTTGCCTTTATGTCTTTTTTGCCGTCAAAGGGGTCGATGATTTTTCCGTCTTTTAGGGACGCGGCGATTGCGTTCATTGTGAAATCCCGGCGGGAAAGGTCGTCTTCAAGGCTGGCGTTAAAAGTCACGCTGTCGGGGTGCCTGCCGTCTGAATAGCCAGACTCGCTCCTGAATGTGGTGGCTTCGATTTCCTTTCCCATGAAATGTATGGTGACCGTGCCGTGGGCGATTCCTGTGGGGATTACGCGGTGAAAGATACGGATCATGTCTTCGGGCTTTGCGTTCGTGGTGATGTCCCAGTCGCTGGCCGGCTTTCCTAAAAGCACATCCCGGACGGCCCCGCCTACAAGGTATGCCTCAAATCCGTTTTCTTCAAAAATTGCATTTACTTTTTTTAATATTTCAGGAATCGGAATGGATTTCATAGGGCGAATTATATCAGAAATCAATTCCTTCTGAAAGTAAATTTATCGTGAGAGAAAAAACAGAAATCGTAATGCTTAGAATCAGTATAAGAATGTAGCAGCTAAGGTGGAAGACTAATTTGAAGCGTTTGTCCCTGATGGTGTAAAAGATACATTCAAGGATTGCAAGGGTAGAGAAAAAAGCGAGGGCTATGGCGTTTGAGGCTATTATTTTCAAAAGAAGATTGAGGTTTGAATCAAGGAAGGTCTGCCTGTTTCCAGTGGCGAAAAGAAGTATTGTGGCGATTAGGGTGAGAGAAAGGAAAACATTCGTTCGTCGGGTCAGGCGGAGTAAGACGGGCAGGCGGCGGGGGCTTGCCATGACTGTTTTTTTGGGGGCTGATACAGGCTCGAGTTCCTCCAGTTCTGCGATTTCGTTTTTGTTATTTGCCTTTTCCAGAGCTTCTTCCATTTCTTGTGGATTACCTTTTGTAAAAATGCAGGGAATCTCTGAAAATTGCAATTTTTAGGGATTCCCTGTATAATCTCCCTCGCATTCTAGCAGAAAAACTTCGTATAAAAAAGATGTCAGGAGAAAAAATGTCTCAGAGATTGTTTGCCATTCGTGGGGCGACCGGGGCTGAAAATAACGCCGAGTCAATCAGAAAAAATGTTTGCGAGATGTGTCTCGCACTTTTCAGAGAGAATAAGCTTACGGCCGGGGATTTTGTTTCGATTCAGTTTACGATTACAGATGACCTTGATACGCTTAATCCGGCTGCCGCCCTTCGCAAGGGGCAGGATGAATTCGATGTTTCGTCTATCCCGCTTTTCTGCTCGCAAGAACCCAAAGTTTTAGGTTCTCCAGAAAAGATGATTCGCGTCATGATTACGGTTTATATGGATGAGGAGGCCGTTCCTGTTCCTGTGTATATTAACGGCGGGGAAAAACTTCGTCCTGATTTTGCAAAAAAAATATAAATTTTTGCTTTTCAGGTCTTGACAGTTTTTTTTTATTCATGTAGTATTCTATTCGTTCGCAACGCACTGTTGTAGAACATCTGCTGCTTTAGCTCAGTTGGTAGAGCACGTGATTTGTAATCTCGGGGTCGTGGGTCCAAGTCCTACAAGCAGCTTTCAGCCGAAAGGCTTTAGATTCGGGGAGTTCGCATAGCGGCAATTGCGGCGGACTGTAAATCCGCTCCCTTTCGGGTTCGGGGGTCCGAGTCCCTCACTCCCCAGAAACGGTCTTAGTTTTGTCTAAGACCGTTTTTTGTTTTTAAATCATTTTGCCTTCTTTATCTTCGTCTTCTGACATCTCTGTTTTGACAAAAAAGGCTTACTTGGTTTATACTATAGTGATTTTTCGTTTTTGCAGGTAGTTTTTTTTTTACTTTTCTGTCCGCAAAACGGGTGGAGTCCATCAGTGAACATATATTTTTGGGGAGTGCGCGGTTCGATTCCGACGCCATTGTCATCACAGCAGGTTCGGGGAAAGCTTATGGCGGCCTTGCAGCGAATTCGCCCTGAGGACATCGAGTCTGATGAGTCAAAGGAAAAATTCATTTCTTCTTTGCCCTGGTGGATTTCTGGAACGGTGGGCGGTAACACGCCTTGTATCGAGCTGACCTTAAGCGGTGGTGAAAAGATTATCTTCGATGCCGGTTCTGGCATGCGCGTCATGGGTAAGTTTTCTGATTTGCCGGCTGACAGGCATTATCATTTGTTTATGTCCCATTTTCATTGGGATCACATTCAAGGACTGCCTTTCTTTGATTCTGCCTACAATCCTTCTGTTATTTTTGAGGTTTATTCACCATTCCCCGATGTGAGGGAATATCTCGCAAAGCAGATGAGGGCTCCTTTTTATCCGGTTGATTTCTCGGCCATCGAAAAACACTTCAATTTCCATGTTATTGAGCCCGGTAAGCCTGTTTCGATAGGTTCTGCGGAGATTATCTGTACGAAAATGTCTCATCCCGGTGATTCTTACAGCTATGCGGTCTGTGAGAATGGTAAAAAGTTTGTCTATGCGACTGATATAGAGCTTGGCTCAAAGGATTTCGCCCAAACGGCTGAGCGTTCGCTTGTTTTTGAAGATGCGGATATAATTCTTATTGATTCCCAGTACACGGTTGAGGAGGCTCTTCGCAAGGAGAACTGGGGGCACTCGGCCTTCTGTTATGCGATTGATTTTGCTTCTTCCTGGAAGATAAAACGCTTGTTCATGTTTCATCATGAGCCTACCTACGATGACCGGAAGCTCAATACTATTCTGGAGTCAGCGCGCTGGTATGCGAACTATATTTCAGGTGACTCACTGAAAATCGATATAGCCTGTGAGGGAGAGGTGCTTGATTTATGAGTGATGCGATGCTTCCGGAAGGGGGGGCTCTTTCCCTTGATTACCATTTTTCAGCGGATGAAATTCGGCTTCTTGCCCGTTTTTTTAGGAATAATCAGGAATCTTTGCCTGACGGACTCGTGGATTTTGCCATGAAAGTCGAGCGGGTTATTTATAACTCTATGTCCATTGACGAGGCTGAGGCGTTCTACTCATGAAAAAGTCTAAGCATCCCTTTCTTTCTCTTTTACTTTCTGTTTTTTTCTGTCTGATTCTTGCGGCCGGGGCCTGTGTCCTTGCCTTTCGGATTTCGCTTTCTGCGCCTGACTCTCAGAACGGGGCCAAGCAGGTGCGTCTTGTGATTCCGTCAGGGGCGAGCAGTTCTAAAGTCGCTGAAATCCTGATGGAGGAAGGGCTGATTCGCTCTGACAGGGCATTTTATCTTTTGGCCCGTTTCCCTTTTCTTTCATTCAGGGATAGCGCTCCTGTGATAAAATCTGGTTATTACAGTGTCTCTTCTGCCATGAATGCCTATCAGATTCTTGACCTGCTTGAGTCTGGTTTGCAGGATTACATAAAAGTTTCTGTTCCGGAAGGGCTTACCATACGAAAAATAGCCGCAATTCTTGAAAAGAATGAAGTCTGCACTGCGGAGGACTTTATCACGGCTGCCTGTAATCCGGTTCTTCTGGAAAAATACTCTATACCTTCCCAGTCATTTGAGGGGTTTTTGTTTCCTGATACTTATTTTTTCGCTCCTGAGATGGGGGCAGAGCATATCATCTGCCTTATGGTCGACGCTTTTTTCGATAAGCTTGATTCGATTCCTTATTATGCCGGGAAGTCACCTTCCCAGTTTTATGAGACTCTCGTGCTGGCTTCGATTGTTGAGCGGGAGTATCGTGTTGCGGAAGAGGCACCTTTGATTGCCAGCGTATTTAAAAATCGAATTGAAGCCGGGGTTGGACTTTATTCTTGTGCTACCATTGAATATATCATCACTGAAATTCAGGGGAAACCTCATCCTGATGTAATCACATATGATGACCTTAAAATCAACAGCCCCTATAATACCTATAAATGGGCGGCTCTTCCGCCTTCTCCGATTTCGAATCCTGGTGTGATAGCCCTGGAGGCGGCGGCTAATCCGCCCCAGACGGATTATTTTTACTTTACGCTCACGGATTCTGGTAACGGAACCCACACCTTTTCCAAATCTTTTAACGCTCATGTCAAGGCGGGGGCTCAGTTCAAGACAAAAAAATCAGGGAATTAGTCATGGATGGAATTATTTCTCAGGAGACGAAAGATGCCGTTCTCGCGTCCGTGGATATTGTTTCTGTAGTCAGTGATTATGTTCAGCTTGAAAACCGCGGAAACCAGTGGTGGGGCTGCTGTCCCTTTCATCATGAAAAAACTCCGTCCTTTTCGGTTACGCAGGACAAAAATATGTACTATTGCTTTGGCTGCCATGAAGGCGGGGATGCGATAAAATTCGTCATGGAAATGGAGAAGATTCGTTTTCCTGAGGCTGTGAAACTCCTTGCCAGAAAGTGCGGTGTTGAAGTCAAATATGCGAATAATTTTCTTCCAAGACCGGAAAACACTGACAACTCAAAAGAACTTTACATCGATTTGTATACGCGGGTCGCCGATATGTTCCATTACGGTCTGCTCAGAACCGAGGCTGGAAGGTTCGCTCTGGAATATATCACGAAGAGGGGAATTTCAAGGGAGACAATCGAAAAATTTAAGCTTGGCTATTCTCCTGCGGACAGGCAGTGGTTGAAAAAATTTCTTAGAAGCAAGAATTTCAGCGATGATTTTCTCGCCAGATCCGGTTTGTTCAGCAAAAAATATCCCGATGTGGCTTTTTTTTCAGACAGGCTCATGTTTCCGATTTTTGACCGCCGTGGACAGGTCGTTGCTTTTGGCGGTCGTTTTCTGCGTGGAAATCCGGAGAAAAGCCCCAAGTATCTTAATTCCGGTGATTTGATTCAGTACCGCAAGGGCGAAACTCTCTATGCTTTTAATTTTGCAAAACAGGCAATCCGTGAGTCAAAAAAAGTCATATTCTGCGAGGGCTACATGGATTGCATTGCATACCACCAGTGCGGGATTTCTTATGCAGTGGCTCCGCTGGGGACTGCCCTTACTGATGATCAGATAAAAATAGTCCGTGGCTTTGCGGATACGGTTCTGCTGTCTTTTGATTCTGACGGAGCCGGTCAGGCTGCGACCCAGCGTGCGATTCTCATGTGCAGGAGACAGGGGCTTACTGTAAAAATCATTCGCCTTCATAATGCGAAAGACCCTGCGGAAATTATGCTTAACTTCGGCGCGGAGACCTTGACGAATGAAGTGAATAACGCTATATTAGATAGTGATTATCTGTTGAGTTTTCTGTCGCAGAAGTATCGTGTGGATACGCCGGAGGGAAAGTCCAAGTTTGCGCTTGATTTTTTTCCTTACATAGATGCGCTACAGACCGATATACAGAAAGAATCAAGTCTGGAACTTTTGGGGCGGACTTTAAATATTTCCCTTGAGGCGGTCAAAAGAGATTTTAATAATCGTGAAGATGTAAAAAAACGAACTCTGAGCGCACCTGCGGAAAGCCACTCCGAATCTCAGCCTGTCCTTGTCAACGCTGAATTTCGTGCAGTTCTGGCTGTATTATCCGATATAAATCAGTTTGAGCTGATGCAGAGTCGTTTGACGGAAGACGATTTTGAGAATCCTTTTGCGAGAGCTTTGTTTTCAACCCTAAAGGAATGCTATCTGGCGGGGGATTTATCTTTTGTCTCTGTGCTCAGTCATTGTAATCATGACGGTATAAAGCAAAAAATAACTGAATCCGTTTCCAAGGGTGAATTCTCTCATTTTACGGCGCAGTCTGTTGCTGACAGTATTGAGCAGCTGGAACACAACAGCTTGAAACGCAGGCGAAAGGCTATACTTGAGCAGATGAATTCACTTCAGGGGCAGCTGAGCATTAGGGAAAATCAGGAACTGATGACAAAACTCTTCGAAGAAAAAAAAGTGATTGACGAAAAAATTAATAAAAAAGGACTGGAGTATGGATCAGGAGCTGGATCCTAAAGTTGAGAAACTTTTAGATTATGCAAAAGATAAGCAGATTGTTTCATGGGATGAAATCAATGAAATCTTGGGGCAGGATTTCGTAAATTCTCCCAAAATGGAAGATGTGCTTCAACTTTTAACCCAGAACAACATTCAGGTCATGGAAGAAGACGCTGATTTGGATGATGAGGCCGGAGCAGACGACGATGATTTGCTTGACGATGAGGATGCAGAGGGTGTCGGCGAGGGGAGTGACGAAGACGAGCTGACCGCAACCAGATTGGTAAACGGCGATAAAGACACAAATGTCGATGACCCTATCCGCTTGTATCTGCGTGAAATCGGTAAAGAAAAACTTCTTACCGCAGAACAGGAAGTCACCTATTCAAAACAAATGGAAGACGGTGAAAACATCATCAAAGATGTGATTAAAAAGTCAGGTATGATGATTCCTGAGTTCTTTGCAATCTGCCAGAAAGCATTCGCAAAAATCGATCCTCATGAACCTGGTAAGGCCCGGAAAGAAATCAATGAGGCTCAGGCAGAGAAACGCCGTTTAAAGAGCTGTTATGGCGAGAACCTGAAAGCCTGCAAAGAGAACATGAAAGTTTACATGAATCTCAAAAAACAGCTTTTTGAGGCAAATCAGTCGCGTGAAATCTTTGAGAACGATCAGATTATTGAGTTGCGGGCGAAAATTTTACCTGAATTGCAGAAAATCGACATTCAGTCAGAAGAAATCGAGAAATTCAGCGCAAAATTTGTAGAGGCAACCCAAAAAATAGGTGAGTACCGCCATAAGCAGGAGCATAAAATGCGTGAGCTTCGCATTTCAAATCCTGCTGAACTGCGAAGTCTCGGCCGCCGCCTTGCCATTCACTCTGAGGCAATCAAGCTTGAGAATGAGCTTGGCTTAAAGAGTGATGAAATCCGCGATGTCTATACGCAGATTCAGAAAATCGACCGTAAGCTCCGCCGCATGGAATACGATTTCGAGAACAATGTCGAGGAAATCCTTTCAATGGCAGATGAAATCGAACGCGGCCGGAAAATGCTTGAAAAGGCAAAAAATAAGCTTATCAACGCGAACTTACGACTGGTAGTTTCTATCGCAAAAAAATACACGAATCGTGGCTTGCAGTTCTTTGACTTGGTTCAGGAAGGGAATATCGGTCTTATCAAGGCTGTTGAGAAGTTTGAGTACCGCAAGGGCTACAAATTCTCAACCTATGCTACCTGGTGGATTCGGCAGGCTATTACCCGCTCAATCTCGGATCAGGCCCGCACGATTCGTGTTCCTGTCCACATGATTGAGCAGATTAACAAGGTTGTGCGAGAAGGCCGTCAGCTCATGCAGAAGCTGGGCCGGGAGCCGACTGACGAGGAAATCGCACAGCAGCTGGGCTGGCCTGTCACAAGGGTCAAGCAGGTTAAGAATGTCGCCCGCGAGCCTATTTCTCTTGAGACTCCGATTGGTGAGGAAGAAGATTCACAGTTGGGAGATTTCATCGAGGATAAGGATGTGGAGAATCCTGCAAATCAGACGGCTTATACGCTCCTGCAGGAGCAGCTTCGTACTGTTCTCAGTACCTTGCCGGCTCGTGAGCAGGAAGTCCTCAAGATGCGTTTTGGTCTTGATGACGGTTACAGCCTTACTCTTGAAGAGGTTGGCTTGTACTTCAATGTTACCAGGGAGCGAATCCGGCAGATTGAGGCAAAGGCTCTTCGCAGGCTCCGACATCCCCGCCGGGCTAGTGGTCTCAGAGACTACATCGAAATGTAAGTCATTGTCTGACAGTTCTTTCGGGCTGTCAGATTTTTGTAAAAATGGCCGTGTCTGATAGACATAAACGGCTTTTTTTTATATACTTTTGCGATACAATAATCGAAATTTTTATAATTTCAGAACTTGAGGTCTTTTAGTATGGAAATGACAGAAGTTTTTGACAAACTTAAATCTTTGCAGGATGTTTTGGTAAAAAAATATGAGCTTGAAAAGGCTATTGAATCATCACCAAAACAGCTTGATTCTCAGGGTGAGCTTCTTGCTCGTCTTAAAAAAGAATATATCGAAAAAAATAAGAGCTATGAGGAAGTTAAGGCTGAGGTTGACCGTCTGCGTGCTGAGCTTTCCGAAGCAGAGGCTTCGAGGGAGTCTGGCGAAAAGAATATGGACAGCATTACTTCTCATCGTGAGTACGAGGCTCTCGACAAGCAGATTTCTGAGGCTACGGAAAAAGAGGCTGCTGTCCGAAAGTCATTGCAGCGTGAAGAGAAAAAACTGGCTGAACTTGATGAGTCTTTGAAAGCGGATGAAGCTATGATTTCTTCTCAGGAATCTGACCTCAATTCTAGTAAGGATAAGCTTTCTCAGCAGATTCAGGATTATAAAGATCAGCTCGATGCCCTTCAGAAAAAAGAGCAGGACATTACGCCGGGGCTTGATCAGGAAATCGTATATAAATTCCAGCGCATTATCCAGCGGAACTCTCAGGGTATCGTTGCCGTCCGCAATGGTGTCTGTACTGGCTGTCAGATGATTCTTCCAGGTCAGTTCGCTAATGAAGTCCGTAATGGTGAAAAGATTTTGTTCTGCCCGTATTGCTCACGCATTCTCTTCTATCAGGAAGTTGAGGCTAGCGAGGCAGAAGATTACTCAACACTGGAAGAAACAGGAAGTCTTGCCGATTTCGATGATGAATTCGCTGATGAGCGTGATGATGATGAAATCGAAGACGGTGACAACGAGAACAGTCTCGATGACGAAAAGTCAATGGCTTTCGACGATTAAGTTTTATTTGAAAATTACAGAAAAGATATAACCGTGCCCGTCTTGCTGATGATAGCAGGCTCGGGTAAGGAAAGTCCGGGCTCCACCGGAAAAGACGCCGGATAATAACCGGGCAGAAAGGGGAACTTGTTGTTTTTTCAGGTCTTTTTGGCCGACAGCATAAGCCTTTTTTCTGACAGATAGTGCCACAGAAAGCAAACCGCCGGAAGGTAAGGGTGAAAAGGTGAGGTAAGAGCTCACCGCAGGACTGGTAACGGTTCTGGCAGGGTAAACCTCGTCTGGAGCAAGGTCAAGCAGCGGTCAGGTTTTCCGGACTAATGACTGCGGGTAGACTGCTGAAGGCTTCTGGTAACAGAAGTTTCGGATAGATGGTTATGCGTCTTCTTCTTTTTTGAAGGGGGCAGGACAGAACCCGGCTTATTGTCTTTTCTGTTTTTTTATGGGTGCGGTGGGGAAATGAAATTAAAAGGCTTGCAGACAAGAGAAATCTTTAAACGGAAAAGTCAGTTCTTAAAACGGCTTCTGGTCTTTGTGTGCATCGTTGTCCTTGTTTCTACCGCAGTCTTTTTTGCCTACCGGGCAATCGATTCAAAAATCAATAAAGGAAATTCATTTATAAACCTCAAATCAAAATGGAATGAGTATGATTATCAGGGAGTCTACGATATTAGCTCTGCCATTTTATATAAAAAACCATTCAACATAAGGGCTCGCACTTATAATGGTTATGCGGCTTTTTTTCTTGCGGTTTCCCAAAGTGATGTCGTGCAGGCTCTTGCCTATCTCGAAGAGTCAATCAATTCTCTCCGTATTGCCTTGCAGGGCGCTCGTTTCGGAGCTGTCTCTCAGATTGAATATATGCTTGGAAAAGCTTATTTTTATAAAAACCTACAGTCATCATATTATTATTACGCTGATTTGGCTATTCACTATCTCTTAAAATCGAAAAAAGACGGCTATAAGGCCGATGATATTCCTGAGCTTTTGGGCTTGACTTATGCATCTCTGGGAATGACAATGGAAAGTATTTCTGCCTTTACAGAGGCACTGCTTGTCCGCGAATCGGACATTCTTCTTTTGTCTATTGCCGAGCAGTATCATGCGGTTGGGCAGAATAATGCCGCCGAGCAATATCTTTTCCGTATTTCGCAGGAGTGTAAGGACGAACAGATTATACTTAAAAGTCACCTGCTGATGGGGAATATTTATCTTGAGCGGGAACAGTTTGATGATGCGGAAAAAGAATTTAATTTAATTTTGGAAAAAAATGAAAATTCTGCTGACGCATATTATGGACTTGGTGTAATATATGAGAGTAAGGGTGATATGGTAAAGGCTCGTTCTGAATGGAGAAAAGCTTTGCGTATACAAAACAATCACCCGCTCGCATTGAAAAAAATGGCTGATTATAAATAAAAGTTTGGGAGGACTTTTTATGGGATTTTTGGACCGGTTTTCAACTGATATTGGTATTGATTTAGGAACATGTAATACATTGATTTATGTACGCGGAAAAGGAATTATCGTTGATGAACCTTCTGTCGTTGCCGTTGAAAAGGGGACAAAGCATGTCTGTGCTGTTGGTGCCGAGGCTAAGCGAATGCTTTGGAAGACTCCTGGCAATATTGAGGCTATCCGTCCTTTGGCAGACGGTGTCATAGCCGACATTGACAGCTGCGAAAAGATGATAAAATATTTTATCTCGAAAGTTATTTCCCGACATCAGCTTTTTAAGTCTACTAGAATGAAAATCGGTATTCCTTCCTGCATCACTCAGGTTGAGCGCCGTGCTGTAGTTGAGACGGCATTAAAGGCTGGCGCAAAAGAGGTTGATGTCATTGAAGAATCATTGGCGGCTGCTATCGGCGCGCAGATTCCGATTAATGAGCCTGCCGGACACATGATTTGTGATATTGGTGGCGGAACTACGGAAGTTTCTGTCATTTCTTTGGGCGGCATGGTCGTTACAAAGGCAATCCGTGTTGGTGGCGATAAATTTGACGAGGCGATTGTCAAATACATTCTTAATGTGCACAACCTAAAAATCGGTCAGCAGACAGCTGAGCGGCTCAAGATTCAAATCGGAAATGCTCTTTCGGACAAAGACAAGGCTATTGATAAAATGGAAGTCCGCGGTAATGACGCTATTACGGGTCTTCCTCGACGACTTGAAATAGACAGTGTTGAGGTGAGAGAGGCTCTAAAATCTACGGTAAATGAAATTGTCGATCTTATCAAAGTTACTTTGGGTGAGACACCGCCTGAGCTTGCGGCTGATATCGTTGAGCGGGGTATCGTAATGTCTGGTGGTGGAAGTATGCTCAAAGGTCTGCCAAAGCTTATCTCAAAAGAAACTGGAGTTCCGGTCATTCTTGTTGAAAAGCCGTTGGAGTGCGTTGCTTTGGGAGCTGGTCAGGCATTTGATTTGTTCAAAGATATGTCTACAGACCGGGCTATTTACGATAATCTCAATGACTAAAATCGAGCAGCATGGCTTCCTCTAAAAATTCATTCAAATTCGGTCTCGCAGAGCTTTTGCTCATTATCTTTGTCGTTTTCTCTGGCATTATGCTGGCATTCCATTCTGGCGGCTTTGTTGTGAATTTCCATGATGTCGGTTTTACGGTGCTCTCTTCGATGCAAAAAGGGGTGAATACGATTGCCTCAGGTGTGAGCGACACTTTCAACGCGCTTCATGAATTGGCCCGTCTGCGCGAGGAAAACCGCGAGCTGACGGAGCGTTTGAAGAATTATGAAATTCTCCAGAGAAACAACAGCGACATAAAAAAAGAAAATGCCCGTTTAAAGGAACAGCTTGATTTCTCTGTTACTTTCCAGGAAAAAAATTATCCTGCTCAGATAATTGGTCGTAATCCTGACAGCCTGTATTCTGCATTCACAATCAACAAGGGAAGCCGGCACGGAATCCGCAAGAATATGCCTGTCATGGCTGTGCAGGGAGGCATTGTCGGTCTTGTGGGAAAAGTTGTTACGGTGGGGGCGGGAACGAGTCTTGTTATGCCGATTTATGACTCAAAATGCTCTGTCTCAGCAAGGATTCAGAATACCCGTGATATAGGTCTTCTTACGGGAGACGGTTCTGCTGATTTGCCGCTGAACATGACTTATATCAAAAAGCGTGTTCTAAATGAGTTGAATTACGGAGATTTGATTGTTACGAGTGGAGAGGGAGGAAATTATATCAGTGATATACCAATCGGCTCCATCTCTGAAATAAAAGTTCTGGATTATGATTCTTCCCTCAGTATAAAAGTCACTCCGGTAATTGATTTTTCTCGGATTGAGATGGTTATCGTTTCTGACCGTAAGGAACTGAATCCGGCCTTGCTGCCTCAGACTGAAAGGGCTAAATAAGGAGTTTTGTGAATGTTGAAATCTTTTTCCGTTACGGCTTTGATACTCCTCTGTTTTGTGATTTTTGAGACTGCTATTCTCTCAAACCTGCTTTTCCTTCCGGCCATTCCAGATTTTCTGCTCATAGTCACTTTGTATATTTCTGTTAATAACGGCCGTCTTTTCGGAGTTTCAGTCGGTTTTCTTTCCGGTCTTTTCATGGATTTTTTAAGTTTTTCTCCTTTCGGCTTGCACTGTCTGCTCAGAACGATAATCGGTTATTTTGCCGGTATCTTCAGCAAGACTTTGAATATGAGCGGATTTTTTCTTCCTGTCTTGATTGGCCTAGGCGCAACTTTGCTTAAAAGTCTGCTGATAGCTGCAATTTCTATCTTTTTCCCTGATTCCGTGGTGGCATATTCGCTTTTTTCTAAATCCTTTTTGTTTGAATTAGCGTCTAATGCTTTGCTTACACCACTTGTATTCAAATTTCTGGATATTTTCAGTAATTTCATACTTCTTAATCCGGAGAGTGTCTCGTAAATGACGAAGTTTTTTGAGTCTGAAAATGGCTCTGTCGAACAGAATGCAAAAGTTATTATCCTCGGTTTTATCATCAGCCTTGTTTTCGTCGTTTATGTATTAAAACTTTTTTCGCTTCAAGTTGTGGAAGGTGCGGTTTATCGAAAGCAATCTCAGACGATTTCAAGTCAGGTAAAGACAATCGATGCTCAGCGTGGAGAAATCTTTGACAGAAATGCTTCCATGCCGATGGTCATCAACACAGATTCCTTCGCCGTTGACCTGACTCCGGCAGAAATACCTTCTGGTTTCTATGATTCTGTCGTTTCGCGGCTGGCTTCCTTTCTTGGAATTTCAAAAAAAGAAATCGACCGAAAAGTTCCGGCATATCTGCGCCGTTCCTATACTGCTATTGAGGTTCGCTCGAACATTCCTTTTTCCGTTATCTCAAATATTGCGGAAAATATTACGGATTTGCCTGGCGTGTCATGGAGAAGCAAGCCTGTCCGTAACTATGTTGAGACTGGCTCAATCTCCCATGTTGTCGGTTATGTCGGTGACATCACAAAAGAAGAAATCAAGGTCATGTACAATCAGGGCTACAAGGCTAATGCGATTGTCGGAAAAACGGGAATCGAAAAGCAGTATGATTCTCTCTTGCAGGGCGTTCAGGGAAGGGAAAGCAGGACTGTTGATGTCCGCGGGCATGTTATCTCAGACACGCCGATTGTCGAACCTCCTCAAATGGGGAAGAACCTCGTGCTTACGATTGACATGCGTATTCAGGAACTGGTGGAAAAAGCTCTCGGCGAGCGTGTAGGGGCTGCGGTAGTGCTTCGCCCCAGTGACGGTGAAGTGCTTGCTATGGTTTCATACCCTTTTTATGACCAGAATCTTTTTAATGATGACAATGCTGCGGCTCAATACAATAAACTTGCCACAAGCCCTAATAATCCTCTCTTGAATCGAGTTGTCAATGCGGCTTATCCTCCTGCCTCAACATTTAAAATCATCATGTCTACCGCTATGCTTGCAGAAAAAGCTTTTTCTTCTGCAAAAGACATTGAGTGCTCCGGTCGTGTTGATTACGGTAACCGAATATTCCATTGCCATCAGAAATGGGGACACGGTCGTCTAGATATGAAAGAGGCTCTCGCTCAGTCATGCGATGTCTACTATTGGGTTGTCGGCCGCGATTTTCTCGGTGTAGATAAAATTTCTTCTTATGCAAAAGAATTTGGCTTTGGCTCGAGTCTGGAAATAGATTTGCCGGCTCAGCAGGTGGGATTCGTTCCTACCGCACCTTGGAAAGAGCGTCGTTTCCATCAAAAATGGCTTGGCGGTGATACGATGAACATGTCGATTGGTCAGGGCTATACTCTCGTAACTCCGCTTCACATTGCGAATATGGTTGCAATGGTCGCAAATCAGGGAAAGATTTACCGCCCTCACTTGTTGAAAGAAGTTCGGGATCCGGCTACAAATGAAATTATCGAAGAAATTAAGCCTCAGATTTTGCATGAGTCAAATATAGATGAGTCTGTCTGGCGTGAGGTTCAGAATGCCATGCGCTATACTATTACAGACGGAACGCCGGCTTTTCCTCTCAATAATAAAGTCGTTCAAATCGCCGGAAAGACTGGTACTGCAGAAGTTGGCTCTCTTGACCACTGGCACTCATGGATGGCCTGTTATGCCCCGTTTAACGCACCTGTAGAGGAACAGGTCGTCGTTGTCGTTTTGGTTGAGGCGGTCAACGAATGGGAATGGTGGGCACCTTATGCCACAAATATTATTTTTCAAGGAATCTTTGCGAATCAGAATTATGATGAAGCGGTTGCGGCTCTTCCTGCAAATGTTCGTGGGGTTATCCGCTCAAGACGGCATACCAATGCCCGTCAGGAATAGAGAGGAGAGGGTAAGGGTATGAGAAAATTCCTTCAATCATTCGATTTTATTCTCTTTTTTTGTGTAATTGCACTGGTTACTTTTGGGATTCTTTTTATTTATTCTTCTGGAATTAACTCTGAGGGAGTAAATGTTTCTTCTGAGTACATGAAACAGATTATTTGGGGCGGATCCGGCATTCTTATTATGCTTGTGATTTCCCTTCTTGATTACAGGAAAATTACCCGTTATGTCCCGCAAATATTTGTCGTATCCTGTGCTGTCCTTCTTTTTACAAAATTCTTTGGCCGCTATGTTAATGGCGCTCGAAGCTGGCTGGGAATTGGTCCTTTCGGCATCCAGCCATCAGAGTTTACGAAAGTTATTTTCATTCTCTTCCTTGCCTGGTATCTGGACAGGACAAAAAAGACTCAGGATCAGAGAAAGCGCTTCCTTGTTTCTCTTATGATTATGTTCCTTCCCATGGGGTTGATTCTCGCCCAGCCTGACTTGGGTACATCTCTTGTTTATTTCCCGATTTTACTTTGCATGACTTTTATCGCGGGGATTCCTGTCCGATATATTCTCTTTATTTTTACAGGCGGAATGCTGACGATTTTGTTTACGGTTCTTCCGATTTGGGAGAGTCAGATTGCCCATCATTCTGTTGTTTTTATCCGTGTACTTACGAATTCAAAACTTCGTCTTATTTTGATTTTTGCAACTGGTTCTGTTGGTGTTCTTTCACTTCTTGGAATGTTTTTTTACCGTCATAATAAGTATTTTTACTGGATTTCATACGGTGCGGCCATTTTGTGCGGTTCTCTTATTCTCTCATATTTCGCAGGTAAAGTTCTTAAAGATTATCAGGTGATGCGCCTTATCGTATTTATTGATCCTTATGCGGATCCTCGTGGGGCAGGCTGGAATATCATTCAGTCAAAAACTGCCATTGGTTCAGGAAATTTGCTGGGTCGCGGCTATCTGCGGGGGACTCAAAGTCATTACCGCTTTTTGCCCGAGCAGAGCACGGACTTCATATTCAGCATTCTTTCTGAGGAACTTGGTTTTGTCGGCTGTATGACGGTTTTTGCCCTTTATTTTTTGATTTTCATGCGGACAATTTTTATAATAAAGAATGCGGCTAACACTTTCGGAATGATGATTGCTGCTGGTGTTTTGGGTATGTTTGCCTTTCACTTTTTGATAAATGTTGGAATGGTCATGGGGATTATGCCTATTACTGGTATCCCGCTTTTGTTTTTGTCCTATGGCGGCTCTTCACTTTGGACGGCGATGATGTGTGTCGGTTTACTGATGAGCGTTTCGTCCCGAAAATTCGGATTTTAAAACACGATTACCTTGTCTAATAAGGAATATTTATGAATCTTATCAACCCTCTGTCTCTTTTTGGAAATGACTTGTGCTCAGTACAGAATCCATCGGCTTATATTGGCGGAGAATTCGGTGCCGTTATAAAAAATCATACATCTTCTGATGATTTGTTTAATTATTGCATCGCTTTTCCTGATGTTTATACGATAGGCATGGCAAATCAGGCGATAAAAATCATCTACAACGGACTCAATAAAAAAACTTCAGTTCGCTGTGAGCGGGTTTTTGCCGTCGAAACTGACTTTGAGGAGTTATTGAAAAAACACGATGCCCCCTTGTATACTCTGGAGACCGGAATGCCCCTGAATCAGGTCGATATGATAGGCTTTTCAATAGGCTATGAATTGGGTATTACTGGAGTGTTTTCAATTCTTGACTTGGGGCGGGTTCCACTCCTTAAAAAAGACCGTGGTGAGTCCGATCCGATTGTAGTGGCAGGAGGGTGCGGTGCGACGAATCCGGCTCCATTCGCAGATTTTTTTGACGCGGTTTTTATTGGTGAGGCAGAAGGCGGCATGTTTGAGCTGATAGAGGAGCTTGCGGAAATGAAAAAGAATGGCTCTAGCCGGGCCGGGCTTTTGCAGCGTCTTTCGGAGCATCCAAGTGTCTGGACAGAGGGGATGAGTGAAGATGTGTGCGGACATTCTGTGGCCCGCCGTGCAATCTGGTCTGATTTCGGGAAAGTTCCTTCCGTTGAGTCTTTTATGCCTCTTCCCAATGTAAAGCCTGTTCAGGATCATGGTGTCGTTGAGATTATGCGAGGATGTCCTAACGGCTGCCGTTTTTGTCATGCGGGAGTCTATTACCGTCCTCAGCGGGCCAAGACCAAGCAGCTGATTTTTGATGATGTGGACAAGCTGGTGAATGAGGCCGGCTACCGTGAAATTTCCCTGACATCTCTTTCCAGTGCGGATTACCCGAATATCGAGGATTTGCTTGATGACTTAAATGCACGATACAAGAGACAGAATGTTTCATTTCAGCTTCCTTCCCTTAAAGTGAACAGTTTTTCCCTTCCCCTGCTGGAAAAACTATCGGAAGTTCGTAAGTCTGGTCTCACTTTTGCGGTTGAGACTCCAGAAGAAGCCTGGCAGCTCCGTCTCAATAAGGAAGTTTATGCCCAGCATCTGGTTGATGTCATTTTGGATGCAAAAAAACGAGGTTGGAACAAGGCAAAATTCTATTTTATGGTGGGGCTTCCTTTCCCTGAAAGTGAAGAGCTTACTGAAGAAAAGGCAATCGTTGATTTTTTGATTGATTTGCAGAATCGAACTAGGATTCAGTGCAATGTCAATGTGGGGACATTCATTCCAAAACCGCATACCGCCTATCAGTGGGTAAGGCAGATTTCCCCGGAGGAGTCAGAGCGAAAATTGTCTTATATCCGTGACCATCTTCCCCGGGGAAAATTTCATGTGGGAACCCATGACATAAACACATCTTACCTTGAAGGGCTTCTTTCCAGGGGGGACAAGCGGGCAGGGAAGGTGATTCTTTCTGCCTATAAAAAAGGTGCTCGTCTTGATGCATGGGAAAATCACTTGAGAGAAAACCTAAAGCATTGGGAATCTGCTTTCGCTGAGGCTGATTTTGATGTAAAGGAATCGATTTTGCGGGAGCGGAGCAAGGACGAGACTCTTCCTTGGGACGATGTCTCTCTCGGAGTCTCTAAGAATTTTTACAAAAAAGAGTGGGATAAAAACGAAAAAGAAGAGCTTACCCCCAAATGTAAGTCAGATTGCGACCATCGGTGCGGAATTTGCAACGATAAAACCTGCGTAAATATCGATAATAGACCTTATGATGTGCAGAAAAGTGTACGGTCGGATAATAATTCTGTCTACCCGGAGTGGAATATACCTGTCATGTACAGTGTGATTTTTCAGTTTACTAAAAAAAATGGCGGGGAATATATTTCTCATCTCTCTCAGATTGAATTCTTTAACCGTGCCGTCTTGAAGAGCTCTCTTCCTGTTATTTACACCACTGGTTTTAATCCTCTTCCTCGCCTGGAATTTGCCTCAACTTTGTCACTTGGAATTTCTTCTGACGCTGAGATTGCGTCTACGGTCCTCTATGAGGATATTTCTGAGGCTGATTTTATTTCTTCACTGAACAGGCATTTGCCGTCTTCAATCCAGATTCAGAAAGCCTTTGTTTTTCCGGTCACGAACCAGCGTCGCCGGGAGTCTTTAAGCACTGGTTTGTGGGGAAATGTCTATGAATATTCATTTAAATGCCGTGAGGGAGAGGTGAGAGCCTTTTTCGACTCAGACCTTGCAAAGCCTTTCCTTGATGAGTCTTCTCTCTGTGAATTTTCTTTTGATGAGTCAGATGGCAGCAAAGTTCTTGTGAAACTTCTCTTTCAAAAAGATCGGCCGTTCCGCAATGCCCTTGAAGAATATTTCGGGAAAAAAATCTGGGAAATCGTCACGATTCATAAAGTTCAGACTCTCGCAAAACCAGACATCACTGGCTGGACCAGCGAGATAAATGCGGCCTATCAGGCATCTCTTGAGAATATGAAAAAGCATTCGGAGATGCTGGAGATAAACGCTCGTTTTAAAGAAAAAATCTTACAGCCCGAAGAGAACATGAACAGTGCGGATTCAAATGCAATTTCTTATTTTGAGCTGTATCAGCGCATTGCAGTCGTAAACAGAGAGCTGATTGCCCAGCGCTATGCTCTCATGGAAAAGAAGGCTGAAAAAAAACGAAAGTGAACTTGAATTTCTCAAAAAATCCGCTTTTTTGTGAGAAATTGCGGAATCTTGTCATATATACATAACTTTCTATAATGCGTATTCTGTCTACCCAAAGACACCAGAACTTCTCTGCTCCATAAGATGCTGGAATTTTGAAATCACAAATACATTTAAGATTTGCTTTTCTTGTCAGACTGCATTTCTTTCTCAGCTTTTTTTATGACCTGATTTATGTTTTTTTGCTCTTGCGGCATGAAACGGGCAAAGCCGCTTCCGACTGAGAACGGCATTGGACCGGAGAGAAGCTGGTTAAGGCGGGTGTTAAAGCTTTCGATGAGTGCGTCTGCGTTTTTGAAGTCTATTCCCTGTAAAATAACCGTGAATTCATCGCCCTCTGTGCGGAAGACCGGGCTATGCTTGAATATTTCACAGGTAAGCATACAGAGAGAAATGATTGCACTGTCTCCCGTATCGCGGCCCAGCTTGTCGTTGATTTTGCGGAGATTATTAATATCGCAGACAAGTACTCCAACTTCAAATTCGGGCTCGTTTTTAATCTTTTCATTTATTGTTTCTTTGACCTCGTCAAAAGCGTGTTTGTTTCCTACCCCTGTAAGAATATCTTTGTTTTTTGTATTTATCAGGACTTTGTTCAGTTCTTCTGCCTGCTTTAGGGATTTCTGTCTCATGCAGTGAATTAGCGTCTTAATTACATGTGAGATTTCCAGGGGCTTTGTCAGATGCGCATCCATTCCCGCATCAAGGGATGCTCTGACATCTTCCTCAAATGCATTTGCTGTAAGCGCAATAATCGGCGTGATTTTTGCGTCACTTCTGTTTAGCGAGCGAATTTCTTTTGTCGCTTCCAGACCGTTCATAACCGGCATCATGATGTCCATGAGGATTGCATCGTAGCTGTTTATTTTTGAGGAAGAGAAGATTTTAAGTGCATCCTTGCCGTTATCTGCTGTGGTGACTGTGGCTCCTTCTGCTTCAAGAAGTCCTTTTGCACTTTCTCGGTTTGTTTCGTTGTCTTCGACCAGAAGAATTTTCGAGCCATGGAGTGTTTCTCCGTCTTCGCTTTCATGCATTTCTGTTTTGCGTACGGTTTCTGTACGATCATCAATGGCAAAAGGAATATCAATTGTAAATGTGCTGCCCTCATTGAGTTTTGATTTTACGCTTATCGTTCCCCCCATAAGTTCCACGAGAGATTTTGCAATTGATGTGCCTAGTCCGCTGCCCTTGTAGCTGGAACGTGCTCCTCCTTCTTCTTGAGCGAATGTTTCCCATATATGATTCAAGAAGTCCGCTTTCATTCCGATACCCGTGTCTTCGACTTCAATACGGTAAGTTACGGTTTTATATCCGCTGGCAAGTTGTTTTATGCGGAATGTGATTTTACCGCCATCAGGTGTGAATTTTACTGCATTGCTGAGAATATTCACGATTGCCTGTCTTAAATGAAGTTCGTCTCCAAGTAAAAATGGATGCTTGAATTCATCGTAATCCGTGATTATCTTTAGGTTTCTGTTAATCATCTGTCCTTCAATAATGGATAAACAGCCGTCAGCAAGTGAGAGTATATTCATCGGTTTGTGAGCAATCTCCAGTTTTTTGCTTTCGATATGGCTCATGTCAAGGATGTCATTTACGAGGGAATTTAGGTGGAAGGAGGCTTGAACTATTTTTTTAAGGCATTTTTCGATTTTTTGGCTGTCATCGAGATTTTTTAAGGCCAACTCAGACATTCCGATTACGCCGTTAATGGGCGTTCGTATATCATGACTCATCCGGGCTAGGAATTCGCTTTTTGCGTTGTTCGCGGCCTCTGCCCTCTCCTTCGCTTCTTTTAGTTCCCGCTGGGCTTTCATTTCCCGTCTGATTTCATTGTCTTTAACGGCAAAGCCAAGTACGACAGTCTGCTCTTTTGTCCAGTCCCCTACTTTTACGCACTTCATTTCGCAATATTGGTTTGACTCATTGCGATAGCGGTAGATAAAGCGGTCTCGATTTGAAAGCTGGCTCCTGAGATATTCTGCTGAACATGTGACGAGAAATTCTTCCTTGTCATCTTCAAAGGTACATTTTTCGGCATAGACTTTTGCCGCTTCCGTGAAAGGTACTTTTGAGTGAAGAATATCCCCTATCTTCCCGCCGATTCTTTCTGAAAAATTATAGACGAAGAAATCTAGGGTATCAAGGTTGACATAATATACATTTGCGTATTCGTTTGCCAGCATACTAAGAAAATTGTTGTTTCTCTGGGCTTCTATCTCTTTTTTACGTTCCTCATCAATGTTTTTCCCGAGGATTATTGCCTGAATTCCATTAGCATCATTGCTTACAAAAATCATTTGCAGCTCAATCCATTGTTCCCCGCTGTCAGAAAGAAAATATGGAAACTGTAGCTTGATTTCAGAATCATTATCTTTGACTCGTTCTATGACCTTCTGCCTGTTGAATGTGGCTGAAAAAAGATTTGCATAGTCCCGATTTTTTATTGAGGCTTTAGTTATATTAAGAAAAGAATCAAAACTGCCTGTGTATGCGATGGAATCTTTTAAAACTGTGTTGCTGTATGAAATAATCTGATAAAAATCGTTTGTCAGATTACAAAAAACCATAAGCGGATGAATATTGTTTACCGCTTTTGTTAAAAGTCTGTCGTAATCTTCTGTTTGATTAAAAAAAGCCATACAGTCATTATATAACTGTATGGCTGAAAAAGCGAATTTTTTTTTAGAACTTAATCTTTCGGTCGCTGCCCGCGTAGTATTCTTTCCGCAGTGCCTTGACCTGCTCGTCGGCCATGTAGTCGTCGAAAGGCATCATGCGGTCAATAACGCCTTTCGGTGTGATTTCCACAACCCGGTTTGCGATTGTCTGGATGAACTCGTGGTCGTGGCTTGTAAAGAGGATTACGCCGGGGAACTGAACGAGAGCCTGGTTCAAAGACTCGATTGCCTCAAGGTCGAGGTGATTTGTCGGGTCGTCAAGAATCAGGACATTTGCGTTCTGCAGCATCATCTTCGAGAGCATACAGCGCACCTTTTCACCTCCGGAAAGGACCTTTACCTTTTTGAGAGACTCATCACCGCTGAAAAGCATTCGCCCAAGGAAACCACGGACATAAGCATCGTCCTGCTCCTTTGAGAACTGCTTGAGCCATTCGGTGATGTTCATGTCGTTGTCAAAGTATTTGTTGTTGTCACGGGCAAGGTATGTGTTTGATGTTGTCTGTCCCCAGAAGAACTCACCGGAATCGGCCTTAGTTTCTCCTGAGATGATGTCAAACAATGAGGAAATTGCCTTGTGCTCCACGCCCACGAAAGCGATTTTGTCAGTACGGTTGACCTTGAAGTCGAAGTCTTTGAGAAGCTGAATTCCGTCCTCGTCCTTTGAGTTGAGCTTGCGGCATTCCAGAACATTGTTTCCGATTTCCCGGTCTGTGGCAAAGTGAACATAAGGGAATTTTCGGCTTGTAACAGGCAAATCCTCCAGCTCCAGTTTTTCGAGAACCTTCTTGCGGCTGGTTGCCTGCCGTGATTTTGCGGCGTTCGATGCGAATCGCTGGATGAATTCCTTGAGGTCTTTTGCCTTTTCCTCGTTCTTTTTCTTCTGGTCACGGGCCTGTTTCTGCAAAATCTGGCTCATCTGATACCAGAAGTCGTAGTTTCCTGCGAACTGGGTGATTTTTCCGTAGTCGATGTCACAGGTGACGGTACAGACTGTGTTCAAAAAGTGCCGGTCGTGGCTTACGACGATGACCGTGTTCTCAAAATCAAGCAAAAAGTCTTCGAGCCAGTTGATTGACTCCAGATCGAGACCGTTGGTAGGTTCGTCTAGGATGAGAATGTCCGGGTTTCCGAAAAGGGCGCGGGCAAGCAAAACACGGACTTTCTGGCTTTCGTCAAGTTCGCTCATCATCTTATCGTGGAATTTTTCCTCAAGACCCAGGCCACTAAGCATCTGCTCAATCTGGTTTTCCGCCTCATAGCCGCCCAGCTCTCCGAATTCAGCTTCAAGCTCAGCCGATTTGATTCCGTCTTCCTCGGTGAAATCAGCCTTTGAGTAGATTTCGTCCCTTGCCTTTGAGACCTCATAAAGCTTGGGGTAGCCCTGCATTACGGTGTCCTTTACGCTAAAAGAATCGAAGGCGAAGTGGTCCTGGCTCAAGACGGCCATTCGCTCGCCCGGCGTCATGAAAATCTCGCCCGTGTCGTGGTCCTGCTCGCCTGAGAGGATTTTAAGGAAGGTTGATTTTCCAGCCCCGTTGGCGCCTATGATTCCGTAGCAGTTTCCTGCCGTGAATTTGATATTTACATCTTTGAAAAGCGGTTTTTCGCTGAAATGAAGTGATACATCGCTGACTGTAATCATTGTGTTCTCCTGTTTTTTTATGTAAATTCTTCACAGAGGCACAGAGTTCACAGAGAGTTTTTTCTCCGTGTACTCCAAAACTCTGTGAAAAATCCTCTATTTTCCTCGCCCGATTAGGGATTTAAGCCGTGCAATCAAGCCCAGCTTCTTCGGAGCCTTTTCTTTTTTTGCAGAGGCTGGACTTTTTCCCCCGCTCTTCCTGCTTTTCTTTGCCACATTTGAATAGGCGGCAGAAGAAGGTTTGGCGTACTTTTCCTTGAAGTATTTGAGCCGCTCATCGCTTGACATTGATGAAAGTCTGGCGATTTCCTCGTCGCTTGCCCGACGCACGGTTGATTTTGATTTATCGCCCCTGAATGACTTGAGCTCTTCTTTTGAGTAAGATTTTCTTTCACCCCGGCGGCTTCCCCTGTCTCTTCGCCTTCGGGAATCTCTTCCCCTGCCCGGCTCACCATTCGCGTCTGTCTGCGTGTATCCGCGTCTGAATTTTCCGTCCCGCTCTTCTGAATCAAGGCGGATATAGACATCCTTAGATTTGTCTTCGGCAAAGTCTTCCTCAACGGCTACCCGGCTTGGAATCTGCTTTTCGATGTATCGTTCGATTGGAGCCAGAGAGTAAACATCCCGCTCGCTGCAGAATGTGTAGGCCTTGCCGCTTTTTCCCGCGCGGGCGGTTCGTCCGATTCGGTGAACATAGTTTTCGGCTTCGTTGGGTAAATCGTAGTTTACGACCATAGCCAGATCGTTCACATCGATTCCCCGGGCTGCCACATCTGTCGCCACGAGACAAGTTACCTTGCCTTCATTAAAGGAATCCATGATTTTTAGCCGTTTGGCCTGAGGCAGGTCGCCGATGATGTATTCGTTTTTGATACCGTTTATTGAAAGCCGCTTTGAGACGATTTCGCACATCTTCTTTGTGTCACAGAAAATAATCACGCTCTCAGGATTTTCTTTCTGGAAAATGCCCAATAAAAGCCGCATTTTGTCGTCGCTTGAGACATGAATGAGCTCCTGATCGATTTCGTCCACGGTGATGTTCTGGGCCTCAATCGTGATTTCCTTTGCGTCCCGGGTATATTCCCAGGCGAGATTCTTGACATAAGAATTGAGGGTTGCCGAAAAGAGCATGGTCTGACGGTTTTCGCTGGAAGGCAGAAAGTGAATGAGCTTCCGCAAATCCGGGTAAAAGCCCATGTCGAACATGCGGTCAGCCTCGTCCACTGTGAGATAACCCACATGAGAAAGATCCATCTGCTTTGACTCGCTCAAATCGATGACGCGGCCGGGAGTTCCGATGATGATGTCAACGCCTTTTTTAAGGTCAGCCACCTGCTTTTCATAGCCTACTCCGCCGTAAAAAGACGCGAAGCGAAGGCCGGTGTATTTTCCGACTTTCTTGGCCTCTTCCTCAACCTGAACCGCAAGCTCACGGGTTGGAACCAGAATGAGGGCATTCTTTTTTGCCTTCCCCTCTGTTGCTGAGCCTTCCGCCCCCTCGCCTTTTTGCGCGAGGATTTCCTGCATGATTGAGACCAAAAATGCCGCAGTTTTACCAGTACCAGTCTGTGACTGAACATACAAATCAGTGCCTTCAAGAGAGGCCGAAAGAACCTGTTCCTGAACAGGAGTGCATGTGATGTAGCCGCACTCAGCGAGTCCTTTCTGAAGAAGTTCGTGTAAGTTGATTTCTGAATAATTCATGAGTTTTCCAAAAATTCCACTAGAATAGAGATATAGATATTTAGGAAATTATACCGTTTTTCTTCAAAAGTGTATACCATATAATTTCGGGCGCAACCCTCGCTCCGCTCGGGTCGGGCTTTTCGCCCTTCCGCGCTAACCGCGCTCCATTCGCCGCAACCTACGGTTGCTTCGCGATTTTTCGTAGAAAACTCGGTAAGGGGCTGTCCCAGAAGTAATTAAAGACTTCAAAAAGGACAGCCTTTTTTATGTTTAAATGAATTTTGTGGATTTTCGTTTATTGTTTTTTTTCTTAGGCGTTCATTAATCGAATCAGCTGCTTGAAATCATATCCCAGCATCAGTAATCCCCATTCAGCTCCTACTTTTTCTTTTCCCCGAAGATGAAATCGCCTGAAGC
>JAFUHS010000018.1 GCA_017468745.1 Treponema sp.
GCCTTCGTCAAAGAGGGCGACCAGAAAATCCGTGAGCGGGTAGCCCAGTGCACCGACCAGAGAATCTTCGCCATTTATCAGGCTTTGAAGCGAAAACTTCTCACCGTAGAGGAAATCCATGAGATTACGAAAATCGACGAGTGGTTTTTGTGGAAACTGGAAAATATAGCGAGCGACGGCGAAGCCGTCAAAACCTGTGAGACAGGTTTTGAGCGAGTCTCGGCGAAGGCTGAGCCTGAGCCGTTGCATGAGGAGACTGAGCCGTCTCATGAGAAGAACGAAATGCTCTATCCGCCACGCTCATTCAAAATGGTCGATACCTGTGCGGGAGAATTTGACGCGGAAACGCCTTATTTTTACTCTGTCACAGGCGGGGAAAACGAGGCTGAGGAATTTATCTCCCAGTGACCGTTTTTGTCTGCTCCGACGCGTTGGATGATTCCCTGCTCCCGTAGTTTTTTCACCTGCATTTCGACTGCGCGTTTCGAGCGGCCAAGTTTTTCGGCAATTTCCTGTAAGGTAATATCCGGTGTATTTTGTATGATTCCTATAATTTGCACCGAAGTTTTTTCGTTTACACCGAAGCTTTCTTGAATTTGCACCGAAGCTTTTTCATTTACACCGAAGGTTTTCTCGCTTGATGCCTCGATTTTTTTTATTTTCTTAACATAATCTTCGTATGCAATATGCGTAAACCTGTTTTTAAGCTCATTGTTTTCGCCCATCAGAATATTGCGGAAAAATCGCTCCAGATATTCTGTGTTCATGTAGATTCCTTTCTGCATGTTCGTGTAGTTTGCACGGACCAGAGAATTCCTGAAATACCAGCTGGCTTTTTCAAAAGGCTCATTGTTTACGGCAAAGCCCAGCGAGCGGAGATATTTGATTGTGAAAACAGCTGTCGTCCTCGTGTTTCCTTCACCAAAAGGGTGAATCTGCCAGATATTTGCGACGAAGCGGGCTATGTGAGTGACAGTTTCTTCTCTTGAAAGACAGGAGTAATCAAAATTCTTTTCGTTTTCAAAATCATAATTGAGGGTTTCGCGAATCAAATCGGCGTTGGCATACAAAACCGTGTCGCCGTCCAAAGCCCATTCTCTTTTCGTGATGTTGTATGTGCGGAATTGACCGGCCTTGACTTTGTAAAAAAGACCCTTGAAAAGCCTTTCATGAATTGAAAGCAATTGATTCGGAGTGAAACTGAATGATTTTTCTGAGAGAATTTCCGTAATCCGTGCCGAAACTTTGTCTGCCTCTTCACTGTCCTTATCGTTGTCCGCGCGGATTGTTTTTGACTCGTAGTATGAATCGATGAGCTTTTTTGCTTCCTCAATGGAAATTTCGCCTTCTATGTTGCGTTTTGCCGTCTCGTATAAATATGGGGATGGGGTGAGACCGTCAACCTGCTGCAAGCCTGTTGCAATTGACCATGCGATGCTTTTTTCTTTTTTGTCCGGCTCGCCCTCGCGGATATAGGATTCAAAATCTACTTCAAAGGGATTTTTGCTTTCGCTCATAAAATCAGTATAGCACAATTTTCGCTTTCTATCTTCCCCAAGTTCTGCAAAAGTGCTATAGTATCAGAGTCAAAGGCGACACTATCCGTTGGTGATGGTGTCGCCTTTTTTTGCTAAAGAGGAGTCTTATTGTTTTATGTGTGGATTTGTAGGATGTTTTGATTTATCAAGCGGAAGCCAGCCCATAGCTCAGGGCTTGAAAGAAGAACTTCGCGCTCAAGTGCTGGAAATGAGCAAGAAAATCCGTCACCGGGGACCGGACTGGAGCGGCGTTTACACCGGCGACAACGCGATTTTGAGCCATGAGCGCCTTTCAATCGTTGACCCTTTGAGCGGAAAGCAGCCTCTTGTAAGCGACGACGGAAAGCTGATTCTTGCGGCAAACGGCGAAATCTACAATCATAAAAATCTCCGC
>JAFUHS010000169.1 GCA_017468745.1 Treponema sp.
CTATAGAACGAAAAGTTTTTCATAAAAAATGGAGGATTTCTTATGAAGAAAAGTTTGAGGGCAGGCACAAAGCTTCTTGCATTGCTTGCATCTGCATTCTTGTTGTTTAATGTCACCGCTTGTTCAAGTGATGACGATGATGAAGACTCTCCGGTAAGTCCGAGCAGCGAGCCTAGTGTTGTAAAAGACTCTGGCGTTATTACGATTACCGCTCCTGAGGCAGCAGGTGCGGTAACATTGGTGGCAGATTCAGCTTCTGCAACCAAACTCTATGAAGGTACTTCTGTCCAGGGAGCCTTGGAAAAAATCATGGCTGATTATGCTTCCTCAACTGACAGCTTTACTATCAGCGTGGCAAGCGGCACCTACAATGAGATGCTTTTCTACACTGGTAGCGCTACCATTAACATCGTGGGTACCGGCACAGCTCAGTATGGTACCGATGTTTTGATTACCTATTCAAACTCAGGCAACTCAGACGCTATGAAGGAGCTGGCAAACAGCCACGGCATTACAAGCGGATATTTCCGTGGTTCAAACCGCTTTGACGGAAAGGTAAACCTTGTCCTCAAGAATATTACCCTGCAGAACTCTTACAGCCGCACTGCAAACGACGGTTCAAGCACTCAGGCAGAGGCTCTGGTCTTCTCTTCAACAGGAAACCTGATTGCCTACAATTCTTCTTTCCTGAGCCATCAGGACACCCTCTACCTCGGACAGAAAGGCGGACGCATGTGGTTCTATAAGGACTATATCTCAGGTGATGTTGACTTTATCTGGGGTTATATGGATGTTGCCCTCTTTGAAGAGTGTTCAATTTACTGCCGTGGCGATGAGGCAACAAAAGCCTATATCTTTGCTTCACGCTCAATGACAGATGCTGAGGCTAACAAGGGTATTGTTCTTTTGCACAACAATATTGAGGTTGCTACAGGTGTAACAATGTGGTACGGTCGCAACTCTGGTGATGACACTCAGGCAACAATCCTTAACAACACAATTACAGGAGCCGGCACGCTTAATTCAAATCTCTATCAGTCAGCTCCTAAAAAATATGTACTTGATGTTGCTGGAGACCTGGCAATCGGCTACAAGGACTATAACAACACTTTCAACGGCACAGTTGTAGACACTTCAAACCGCCTTGACCTCTGTGGTGCATTGGGTGAGCGCGTTGCAAAGCGCGAGTACAACGGCCGCTATGTAATTCTGAACCGTGGTTATTCAGAAACAAATGAAAAATACGCAACTTCTTCTACAAAATGGGATATTTCTAAATACGAGGAAGAATTCGGTGCTACAGAGGACACATCAAATACAAACATCTATGTTGACCCTGTCTACGCAAAGAATATCGTTGGCGGCGGAAAAGTACAGCTTACGCCTTCAAGCGATGAGGCAAATCTTACATACAGCTACAAGTCTTCTGACGAAAGTCTCGCAAAAGTTGACGCAAACGGTCTTGTAACAACAGTTGCCGGTGCTGACGGAACAGCTGTAATCACCGTAACGGCTTCTAACGGAAGCACAGACACAATGAGCGTGAAAGTAATTCCGGTTGAAATCCCTGCAACTGCGGTAAAAGTGGCTCTTGCGGACACGAGCGTTGCAAAGTACGGCGTCACAACCGCTACCGTTACTTTTGAACCGGCTGACACTTCAAATCAGGAGTTCACCCTTGTCAGTGACAATGAAAGCGTGCAGCTCTTCGACACAAGCACTCAGAAGCTCGCTTCAAGCACAACTGTTGAAGCGGTTGACGGAAAAGCCACGGTTTCTGTTTGGGTTGGCGGAAATGTAACAGACGCGACACTCACTGCTAAATCAACTGTATACAATAGTGCAACGGCTGGAACGGCAAAAGTTTCTACAACGGAAGGAGCCGTAACTTGGGGCGATACTGGTGCATGGCGTGTGGCAACAGACATTCAGAGTGGTAAATCAGGAATCTATGATGGTCTGGTAATCGATTCATTGGCTTCAAACAGCTCTTTAATTTCTGATAATGGAAAGATGAGTCTTAAGACCAACAGCTCAATGCAGACAAGAAATGTCATCCTCTATATTCCGGTTGAGGGCGCATCTACTGTTAAAATTACTGCTGCCAAGAATACTTTAAGCGGCTGTGACTATTATGTTGGTGAGAGTAAGAGTAATCCTTTCACTTTGAGTGAGGATGAAACAGTTGCTAGCTACACATACGATGGTTCTAAAACAGGTATCGTTCTAGGTTCTGATATAACTCGCGGAGATGTACAGAAGGATTCGGGTTCAATCGTTAACGACGGAAAATATCTCCGTGTTGATGTTCCTAAAGTAACTGCCGATGTCTACATTGCTTCAATCGACGTTCAGAAGACAGGCGAATTCGACGCAGAGGCTTGGACAGTAGCAAGTCCAGAACTTTCTATTGATACAAACTTTGCTGAATCTTCAAAGACACTTGACCTTAATTCAAGCGAATTGACTGTAACTCAGACAATCACCGCTTCTGCTTCTGACTCAACAACTCCGGTTATCACATATACTTCTAGTGCACCGGCAGTAGCAGAAGTGAACGAATCAACCGGCGTAGTTACAGCCAAAGCAATCGGTGCTGCAACAATTACAGCCTCAGTAAGCCATGCAACAGATTCAAGTGCAACAAAGAAAAGCGCAAGCTATCAAGTAATTGTAAAAGACACTTCTGCTGTTGAAAATACTTATGAGCTTGATTTAACTACTGTGGCAGGTGCAACAAAGTCTGGAACATGGGATTTTGGAGAGTTCTCTGTTACTTCTGGAAAATTCCACGGCTCAACATATGGTTGGGTATGGGCTGCCGAAGGAACGGTTACTTTCCATGTGAATGGTGCAAGTACGATTACTTTGTACAATTCATATACAAATGGTGCAGGGGAAGCTACTGTAAGCGCATCTGCAGGAACTGTAACATCATCATTCACCACTACAAAGGGTGATTACAAGAGTAGTCCTGTAAAATTTGAATTGGAATATTCGGGAGAGGCTGCTGATATTACAGTAAAATTTGCAGGCGAAACATATCTTTCAAAGATTTCTATTGCAGATGCTTCATATTCTTCAACAATTTCTGCAAATGCATTGTTTGATTTCAGAACAATGTTTGCTTCTCTTCCAACAAGCGGCTCTTCTGCTTCTGGCAGTATAAAAGCTGACGGCGGCGAGATTGCATACAGCGCAATGTATTACAAAGATACAACACATGGTGCTTACATGTATAAAAAGAGCACAATTACCTTTACGGTAAGCGGTGCATGTACTATTTATCTTGGTAAAGATGCTTATAATGGTGCGACATACACAATCGCTGCTGTTGATGCAGAAAGCGCAGATTTGTCATCATCTCTCAGTGCAACAACAGTCGACGCAGGAATTCAGAATACGGCTTCTGCGGCAACTCTTGCAAGCGATGCTACAGATTTGACAGCAGATGGTGCCGCTGCAGTAAGTTTCAATTATACAGGAACAAAAGCTGCAACAATTACTCTCTCTGTTACTGGAGCAGCTACAACAAACTATCTGCCGGCAATGCAGGTTGTATTTGGTGAGTAACTAAACTAATTCTCTTGCTGCACAGATTTCTGTACGGCAAGACTTTCCCCCGTATCGTCTTTGCGGGGGATTTTTTTGTATTTAAATGTATTTTCAAGTATGTTGATTTTTTACGAAATTTTGGGTAGGGGAAACGCGGTGGTGGAATAGGTATTCATTGGGATTCTTTAGACGAAGATTTATATGTACCGAATCTGTTAATTAATACAAATATGCAATTAGAGAATAAATATGCTTAAATATGTGCACGGCACATTTCCCCACATTTTCAGGCTGACCGCCTGCGGTGCGGGGGAGATTTGTTTTGCCTGTAGCGGACGGGACTATGCTCCCTCAGTTTTCCGTCTGCAAGGTAACTTCTTCTTTGAGGGCAAGCACCTGTTCAAGAGGGAGTTTTGTTATCTGTGAAACTTGTTCTGCGTTTAATCCTATGGCCAGGGCATTCTTCGCATTCGCGATGGCAGTCTGCTGGGCGCCCTCTTCAAAGGCTTCTGAGCGCTGGTATAAGATTTCCTGTTCCCATGTCATATAGTTCCGCCTCCATTCCATGTTCTTCTTTGCGAATTCAACTTTCTCCTCAAGGGATTTTACGAAGCCGGAGACCGCTTTTTCGCCTTTCAGAAACTTAAAGAAGTCCCTCTTCCTTCCGTCCTTCATCTTATCACAGCTTTCCGCATTGAAAAAGACTTTGTAAGCCCTGTCGTTCAGTTTTATGCCCTTATCCTGAAGGCAAAGATTTTCGAAATGATAGACTGGGAGAGCCTTGTTAAAAATGTCCGTCAGGCAGAGAAATATGATGTAGGAGTCTTTCAGGTTTTTGTAATTCTCTCCTTTCTGAAGGTTATCCATGTCGATTATGCTCTGGTAATATCGTGTCCTCTCAGGCAGGTTCTTGGTATCGGTAGTTTGAATTTCCAGGTCGAAAATCCTGTTGTCGTCTTTCGTATAAACATCAAAGCGGACTCCTTTTGCCCCAGGCAGTTCCCGCATCGTCTTTTCCGAATGGGGGATTTCCAGATGGTCTATCTTGATGTCCAGAAGCAGCTCGATGAGCTGCCTGCAAATCTCCGGTTCGCTCTCAAGGATTTTACAAAATAAAAAATTATCTGCGAAGGTCAGCTCATCCCAGCTTTTTGTCTTTGTATCCATATTTTTCCTCCTGCCTATATATAGCGAAAGAAATTCGATTTTCGGCAATGACGGGGGAAAATTTTGTAAAAAAATGCAAAAAAAATCCCCCACCTTTGGAAGATGAGGGATTGAAAGGGGGAAGAAACCTTTTGTGAAAGGTGGCTTTCCCCTTTTGGGTTTTTAAAGAAAAATTACATGCAGGTGTAGCCGCCGTCGACCGGGAGGTTTACGCCGGTGACATAGCTTGATGCGGGACTTGCCAGGAAGATTGCGGTGCTGTCGAGTTCGCCTTCGTTTCCGTAGCGTTCCATTGGAATCATGGTCTTTGCGTTCTGCTGGAAGAAATCTGAGTCAAGGGTTTCTTTTGTGAGCGGAGTGTAGAAATAGCCCGGGCAGATTGCGTTGACAGTGATTTTGTATTTGCCCCATTCAGCGGCCAGTGCTCTGGTCAGGTTTACTACGCCGCCTTTTGCAGCATGGTATGGCGCTGAGCCTGCGATTTTGTTGCCGACGAGACCGTACATTGAGGCGATATTGATGATTCTGCCGTATTTTGCAGGAATCATTGCCTTTTTTGCGACGGCTCTGGCGACTTTGAAGGTGCCCGCAAGGTCAACATTCATTTCGCCGTTGAACTGATCGTCGGTGATGTCTTCGGCCGGGGCGACGGCTCCTGTTCCTGCGTTGTTGATAAGGATGTCAATTCTGCCGAATTTTGCCATGACTTCATCGACCGTCGCGTTTACCTTTTCCGTGTCGGTGATGTCACAGGGAATTGCCAGGGTCTCGACTTTGTATGTGTCGGCAATTTCTTTTGCGACGGCTTCGATTTTATCTTTTCGGCGGGCAATGGCTACGATTTTTGCTCCCTGATTTGCCAGGGCTTTTGCCATCTGGACGCCGAGACCTGTTGAGCAGCCTGTAACAAGGGCTACCTGACCCTTTAAATCAAAATATGAATTCATAAAACCTCCTGAAACATTCATTTTATCTGTATTTAAGATTAATTATACCATGCAACTGAATTTTTTGCAAAATGTTAGCTATATCTAACTCAAAAGCAATAGCAAAGTGCATTCTTAAAGAGATAGTCGTGAATTTTCTCTTTCCGAAGGCTTTTTTTTGTTGTATAATTATTCGATATGGCGACTTCAAAGCAACGAAGAATTAGTGATGTTTCTTTTAAATTTGATGCAGATTTAAATGTCGTTGAGGCAAACAGAAGTTTTTTAAAGCTTTTCAATGTTATTGATTCTAACATCAATCTGGGGGATTTTATGAATTCCTCTGATAAAAATAATTTCGCTTATTTTATTGCGAATTTCCGTGATGATGTTGAGAATCCGTATTTTATAGCCGAATTCAATTTGCAAGACCGTTTTTGCGATACTTTGGTACGCATGGACTGTATTATTCAGGTTGAGCGTGACGGGGACTTTTTCTCTGCTACATTGCAGGAAATTTCTTATCTCTTCAATATGCTTGGCCGAATGATTTTTGAAAATCGCAAATATGCGGCAATTTTAAACAATTTTCATGCGTATTTTATAACATATAACGGCGAACGATTCCTTATGCAGAATACGGCTGATTTTACCGATTTATTCGAGAGCGATAAGGAAACTTTCAAATCATATTTTGTGGATTTCTTTAAAATTGACATCGAAAAGGCGGGTGCGCCCTCACAGCTTAATGCTCTTTTTGACGATATGTGCCAGAGATTGACGAGCAAGACCTATCAGTTTCCCAGAAAAGACGGCTCATCGATGAGTGTCCGTACATCTGTAGTGAGTACCCGTGAAAAGACAGAATATATCGCGCTCATATCTACTGATGGCGAAATAGTGGTGCAAGAGAGCTTTGCGGAAAAATTCGATGGTCTTACGAATCTTTATAACAAAAAGACCGTCACTGAAATGCTGAAAAATAAAATTAATGTCTCAAGGCAGAGCGGCTCGCTTTTCATCATTGATGTGGACAAATTCAAGGAATGTAACGATAACTTTGGTCACGCTTTTGGAGATAAAGTCCTTTCTGCTGTCTCAAAAGTCATACGGGATTCTGTTATTAATCAGGGGTTTGCCGGGAGAATCGGCGGCGATGAGTTTATTTGTTTTGTTGATAAGACCGAGGATTATGATGTACGCAATATTGCCCGTTCAATCCGTCTTGGAGTGCAGTGGGCGATTCCGGCAATCAATCCGGAAAGCGTAGTCACAACTTCAATCGGTATAGCCCGCATTCCGGAAAATGCTTCTTCCTACGAAGAGGCTTTTAAACTCGCTGACAAGTGCCTGTATATTGCAAAAAGCAGGGGGCGAAACTGTTATGTAATCTATCGCCCGAAAATTCACGATAAAATTATCATGCAGAGTGAAGATTCCCTTCACAACTCAAAATTGGGCAAAACACAGTCAGAAAGCGCAAATAGATCGATTGAAATCCTGAAACTCATAATGAATCCGAAAAAAGATTTCCTAAAAGAAGTTATACCGCTTCTTATAGAACATCTCGGTGTGCACAAAATCACAATTTACAAATGGAAGAACGGAAAATACAGTCAGATTCTCACCTCGGGATATGAAGATGTAAAATTCCGTGATGACAAACTGGATGATAGCTATTTTAAATACTATAACTCATACGGTTTTTTCCATATCGATAATCTCAATATTTTCGATACAATCGATAAAGAAAAATACAATATGTATCTGACGGACAAAGTAACTTCAACTTTGGAAGTAAAATGCGATAATGACGACGGCTCGCCGAATCTCCTTGTCTGCTATGATGTCTTTAAGCCGGCACAGACTTTCCCGCCCCTAAAAATTAAGTTCGGCATTATGGTAGCACGGATGATTGCAAAGAATATGTGATTTTTAAGGATTTAAGTCCCTGCTTCTTCGCCCATCATTTTTTCGACCTGGGCACGGGTCAGGGGCTTATTCTCGTCGTATGCTTTTTTGCAGGCCTCGATTTCCTCAAAAGTCCACAGCCTGCCTTCCTGATTGCGCATACCCGGACAGTCTCTCGCACACTCTTCCCATGTTTCCCTATCCTTAACCATCCATGACCAGAAAGGGTAGGTTGAGCATTGGACAGGCCTGGCTTCGTAGCAGGAGCAGCCGTTTTCCCAGAGTATGCAGTCATAGTTCTTTTTTTCGAGCAGGGCTAGTACCTGTTCTCCGTAATAGTAATCCGCCCAGCGGCAGTATTTTGATACGAATTCAGTGACGGTCATTTTGAGGAAAGTGCGTAATTCTGTCAAATCCCTGAGAGAGAGATAGACGAATCCCGGCGAATGGCCGCAGCAGAAAGAGCATCGTCTGCATCCGAATTTAAGTCCGTTTTTGTAAAATGGCTCTGGCATAACTCAATAATATAGCATAATTTATAAAAATTGTCTTGAAATCTGCTATAAAGAGTGTTATTTTAAATAATATAAACAGAGCTTTTACAGGGGAGCAATATATGAAAAAATCTGGCAAAGTGATTCTTGGTGTGGTGATTGCGCTTGCGGTCGCATCCTGTGACTTTTTTATCGTTAATAAAATCGCCCGGAATACTTTTTCACTCAACGCTAAGGACGATATGGAGATTCACGCGCGAATTCGTTCTGTTGAATTCGAGGCCGCAATGAACGAGCAGCTTACTCTTGTCCGCCAGATGATGAAAATGCCTTCCATAAAAGACTATCTCATAAATCCTGATGACCCTATAGCCCGTGAAGCGGCATACCGTGACTTCGGCTCTTTTAAGGAATCTTTCCTCTCAAAATCAATTTTCTGGGTTTCTGATGTAAACAAAGAATTCTGGAGCAACATGGAGTATGGTTATGTCGTCAATCCGGATAATCCTGATGAATACTGGTACAAAATGACCATGTATGAGACGGATGAGTACAACTTTAACATCAACTACAATCCTTCCCTAAAAACCACGAACCTTTGGGTAAATGCAGTTGTAAAAGATAATGGAAAGCCCGTTGGTGTCGTTGGAACCGGCATTCCCCTTACGAATATGATTAAGCAGATTTATGACGGCCTTGACCCGAAAATCACCATGTATCTTTACAATGATTCCATGGAAATTACAGGCAGTCTTGACGAGGGCATCCTTGAGAAAAAGCTTTCCGTTCTTGATGAATTTCCCTATCTGTCTGAGATAAACAATAAGCCGACTGAAATTGTTTTTGAAAGCACTTCAGCCGGTGATTATATTCTGGCTCCGATAAATCTGGTCAGCTGGCACATGGTTTTGTTCACCGAATACACGATTGCTGATTTCTGGAAACACGCCGCCGTTCCTCTCATAATCAGCATTGTGATTGTGCTTGTTATCGTCGTTCTTGCCCTCGCAATGGTTAATATAATCTCTCAGCTTACTATTCTCAACGATGCCGTTTCTGAGCTTTCCAGCGGAAACGCGGATTTGACGAAGCGCGTCACCATGAGCACAAAATCATGGCTTTCCGTCTTCAATCAGCTGGTGGATTCCGTCAATAAATTCATCATCAAATTTCAGGGAATCATCGGTAAGGTTAAGGATTCAGAGGCCGCATTGGGAGCGGTCGGAAGCGAAATGAGCGTTTCCACCGAAAATACTGCCAGCGCAATCAGCCAGATTATCGCTAATATCGAAAGCGTCCACAATCAAATCAACCATCAGGCAGAAAGCGTGCATGATACGGCTGGTGCGGTCAACGAGATTGCGTCTAACATTGAGAGTCTGGAGCGCATGATTCGAGGTCAGTCTCAGGGCGTTCAGCAGGCTTCAAGCGCGGTTGAGCAGATGATCGGGAACATCCAGTCCGTCAACAAGAGCGTGGATAAAATGGCGGATTCATTTACCCAGCTTGAGTCTCAGTCTCATTCAGGGCAGGCAAAGCAAAAGGCTGTAAATGAAAAGGTCGGCGAAATCGAAGAAAAATCAAAGATGCTGCAGGAAGCCAACAAGGCAATCGCGGACATAGCCAGCCAGACAAATCTTCTTGCCATGAACGCGGCAATCGAGGCGGCTCATGCTGGTGAGGCCGGCAAGGGCTTTGCGGTCGTCGCAGATGAAATCCGAAAACTTTCCGAAACATCAAGTGCCCAGTCAAAGACAATTGGCGAGCAGCTTAAGAGCATTCAGACATCGATTATTGAGGTCGTTTCGGCTTCCCAGGAGTCAAGCCGGGCTTTCACGACGGTTTCAGAAGAAATCAACTCAACGAATCAGCTTGTCCGTGAAATAAAAATGGCTATGGAAGAGCAGAATGAAGGCTCAAAGCAGATTGTCGATACTCTCCGCACGATGAACAACAGCACTCAGGAAGTTATGAATGCGGCTGAGGAAATGACAGAGGGTAATAAACAGATTCTTGGAAATATGACCAATCTGCAGGATTCAAGTGATACCATGAAAAACAGCATGGATGAAATGGCCGTTGGCGCAAAGAAAATCAATGAGACCGGTTCGGAGCTTTCTGACATCTCAATTAAGATGAAAGATTCAATCTCCGAAATCGGTACTCAGATGGCTCAGTTTACTGTTTAGGACTTTCTTCTTCTTTTCGGCTTTTTGCGAGAAGAAGATTTGTTATGATTCCCAGGATGAGGGCGCAGGCTACGGTTCGGATTTCGACTTTGCCGAATTTAACGACCATGCCGCCGACGCCCGTAATCAGAATCACGCTGGCAACAAAGAGGTTTGAGTTTTTGTTTAAGTCAACGGCTTGGAACATCTTTAAGCCAGAGACTGCAATAAATCCATACAAGACAATGCAAACACCGCCCATAACGCAGGATGGAACTGTCTCAAGAAAAGCGACGAGGGGTGTAAAGAAACTGAAGCCGATGCAGAGAAAGGCACAGCCCCAGATTGAGATGGTAGAAGCGTTACGGGTGATTGCCACGCAGCCGATTGACTCACCGTAAGTAGTGCAGGGGCAGCCGCCAGAGAAGGAAGAGGCAATAACTCCAATGCCGTCACCTAAAAGAGTGCGGGAAAGCCCCGGTTTTTCAAGAAGATTTACCCCGACGATTGAAGAAAGGTTTTTGTGGTCTGCCAGATGCTCTGCAAAGACAACGAATGCCACTGGAACATAGGCCGTAAAAATCGTGAGAAGATATGTTCCTGTAACTCCTTTGAGACCTTCTAAGCCCCCGAGAGCGAATGTGAAATCCGGAAGTGAAATGTAGCTTGAGAATTTAGTGAAATCAAGCTGGCTTAGGGCATTGTAGTTGATTATGATAAAGTCGGGATTGTTACTTGCATGACCGATAATGGAAAAAATCGAAGCCAGAATGTATCCCGCCAAAATTCCTTGAATGAAAGGTATCAATTTACTGATTCTGCTGCCATAACTTGAGCAAAAAATAGTTACAAAAAGTGCGGCAAGTCCGCAGATGAGAGCGATATAAGGGCTTCCTCCTTCGATATTGCTCTTCATCAAGTCTTGAACAGCGTTTCCTGATAGGGAGAGACCGATGATTGCTACCGTCGGGCCGATTATGACAGGCGGCATGAGACGGTCAATCCAGGCAACCCCGCAGAATTTAACTACGAGAGAAATGATGATGTAGACTATTCCCGCCATGACTGAGCCTATTATCAAACCCCAGTAGCCGATTGAGACCGAGGCTGCCCCTCCGAAAGCAGAGAACATTGAGCCAATGAAGGCGAAGGAACTTCCCAGAAATACAGGACTTTCACTTTTAGTAAAAAACAAATATATCGCAGTTCCAAGACCGGCTCCGAATAATGCCGCAGAAGCAGTAAGTCCGTTGCCAACGATGGCTGGAACCGCGATAGTTGCCGCCATAATAGCCAAAAGCTGCTGCAGGGCGAATAAAAAAATTTTGCCCGGAGATGGGCGGTCTTTAATTCCGTAAACTAATTCCATTTTTTTCTCCATGTGCTACTTTTAGTATTGTTAGAAATTGTCATCGCGGTCAAACATATGCGTGACAAATTCTGTTACCAAAGTTCGGTAAACGGCATCGCTGAAAAGGGGCTTTTGAAGAAGGTCTATAGTTTCTTTTGAGAGCGAACTGTTTTGAGCCATTTCCTGCCCGCCCTTGTAGTATTTATCGTGGAGCATTTTGAGCCGTCGTTCACCACCCCTGTGGTGGAGGGAACGCATTTGCGGGCAGGCTACGAGCTGATAGCCGTCGCTTCCGAGAATAATATTGAATTGCTTTATGATTGGCTCGTAAACAACATCAAGGTCACACCAGGCGCAGCTGGACAGCAAAAGAATTTTTTGACCAGCCTTGACATTTTGAAGACCGTGCATTGGCTTGTTCATTGCGTCTGGATCATTGAGCTGCTGTCCCATGTAGGGATGTACCATGCCGACGATTCTATCCATGAGGCATTTCATCTGTCCTGGAACACCGAAGAGGTAAAGAGGGAAACTCCATATAACCACATCGGCATTTTCCAATTTATGGCGGATTGATGGGACATCATCATCTTTGATAAAACAACTGCCATCTGGCCGCCCCCAGCAGCTCAGACAGCCTCGGCAGGGTTTTATATTCATGCGGTCAATATAAATATATTCGCTTTCATATTTACCGGATGACATCATTCCTTCAACGAATGCATTTGTAGGAACAAGTGTGCCGCTTTTCTCATTTTTTGGGCTGCAAACCATGACGAGAAGGCTCTTTTTTTCGTTTGAATTTTCTGTTCTTGTGTTTGTGTTCATTTTTTTATCCTAAAACCGTGCGTTCAATTTCGAACATCTGGCTGCGGTAGAGTGATGAAATATTGTGACCGTAATCTGCAAGAAGCTGGATTATGTTACGGGGGTGCTGTTTTGCGTCACATCCATTTAAACGATCTCCAGCGTCGCCTAAGCCTGGCATGATGTAGGCTTTTTCATTCATGACTGGATCCATCCAAAGTGTGTAGCAGGTAAGATTGGGAAGGGCACGGGTGATCCGTATCGACCCTTTGAGGGTTGAAATCGTGTTGAAGAAAGCGATGGACTTTGGTTTTATGCCCTGCTCCTGCAAGTATTTCACGACCGTGATCAAAGAGCCGCCGGTCGCATTCATTGGATCTGCGAAAATCAAGTCCTTGCCGTCAAGTTCTTCCAGTTTGAAGAAAGACTTGTCCAAGTCCATGATATATTCCATGTCGCTTTCGTTTTTTGTGTCGTTGCGGCTGATTTTAAAGAGTGCGAATGGAGTAAGGTAAGAATCAGATGAATATTCTTCGATTTCCTTTGAGACAATCATGCTGGGGAGAAGTGCTCCGCGAAGCATAACGCACATAACAGCATTGTGGATTTTATGGTCTATGTCAGGGATTTTGTGAACCGCATAGTTCTGAACCGGGTAGGTGACCGGAGTTTTTACAATAATATGACCCTTATTGTCTGTTTTCTGGTTGATATATGCCATGCGGAAGAGCATTTCGTAGGCACGCTGGCTGTAATACATGAATTCCTGATGGTCGGTACGTTCGTCACGGAGTTTTGCGATGACCCGGCTTGCCTCTGCCTGTGCCTGCATATCGGTTTCAAAAGAGTAAACCTTGATTTGTGGGTGTTTTTTGCAGATTAAATGCATTTCATGCCCCATCTTGTCGTAACCTTCGATGATTTTGTCTTTGTTGACAGGGTCAAAAGATTTCATTGTCTCCTTGAACATAGCATCAAGCTTTTTTAGGTCGGCAATATCCTCTTCTGTAAAGTAACCGTCCAAATCGTCTGCTTTGAGAATAATCTTATTGCTCATTGTCGCTCCTATACTTTTCTCAATCCCTTATTGTAGTATGATATTTAAAAAATCACAATAAAACGATATGATTATATTATGGCAAATGAAAATTTCATGTATCGGGCTATTGAGCTTGCCCGAGGTGGTGAGGGCAAAACAAATCCCAATCCTCTTGTGGGTGCGGTCATTGTAAAAGACGGCCGCATTATCGGTGAAGGATTTCATCATGCCTACGGTCAATTGCATGCCGAGCGGGAAGCCCTGAAAAATTGCGCTGAGAGGGGTGAAAATCCTCAGGGGGCGACGATTTATGTGACTCTGGAACCCTGCTGTCATTTCGGCAGGCAGCCTCCATGTACCCATGCTCTTGTTGAGGCGGGAATCAGCCGGGTTGTCGTGGGAAGCCGTGATCCAAATCCCCTTGTTCAGGGGAAGGGGAATGCCTATCTTCGTGAGCAAGGCATCTCTGTGGAAGAGGATTTTCTGCGGGATGAGTGTGATTCCCTGAATCCGATTTTCTTTCACTACATTACTAAAAAGACTCCTTTCATCGCTTTAAAATATGCCATGACCCTTGACGGAAAAATTGCTACCCGGACTGGCGAATCAAAATGGATTACCAGTGAAGAATCCCGGGATTATGTTCATCTTCTTCGTAACCGTTATGCGGGAATTCTTGTTGGAATCGGGACTGTGCTTGCCGATGACCCGATGCTAAATTGCCGTCTTGTAAACGAAAAAGGCGAGCCGACGGGTAGAAATCCTGTGCGTATTATATGTGACAGCGATTTAAAAATTCCCCTTTTGAGCAAAATCGTAAAGACAGCGGAGAAGATTCCTACGATTCTCGTCTCATGCAAAGACGGTCGTAGCGAAGACGATGAGAAAATCTATATTGAAAAAAAAGCTGTTCTTGAAAGCTCTGGTCTTGAAGTGCTGGAAGTCCCCGGTGCGAATCTTTTAAAAGAAAGCGGTGAAGGAAGCAAAAAGCCAAAGCCTCAGGTTGATTTGAATGTGCTTATGAAAATCTTGGGCGAGAAGGGAATCGACAGTCTGCTTATTGAGGGAGGCTCGGAAATTCATTACAGTGCCTTAAAATCAGGAATCGTGAATAAAATTTATGTCTTTGTTGCACCGAAAATTTTTGGAGGAGCCGGAAAGACTCCCGTGGGCGGCGAGGGCGTTAATCTTCCTGATGAGGCATTTAACTTTCAGCTTGAAAAAGTGTCGCGATTCGGTGATGATGTCTTTTTGGAATACAAAAAATAAAAATCTGTGTTAATATGTGAAAATCTTTGGATAAGGTTGAGGACTATGTTTACTGGAATTATAGAAGAAATCGGAAAGGTCAAAAAAATCTCTCTGGGCGGTGCATCAGGCTCTCTTGAAATCAGCGCAAAAAAAATTCTCGAAGGAACGAAAATCGGCGACTCAATTGCGGTGAATGGAGTCTGTCTCACTGTAACGGGCATGACACCTTCTTCATTTACGGCTGATGTCATGGCGGAGACAGTCCGACGCTCTTCCCTAGGCTCCCTTGTCTCTGGAAGCGGCGTGAATCTTGAGAGGGCAATGGCTGCCAACGGAAGATTCGGCGGTCACATCGTAAGCGGACACATAGACGGCACGGGTTCTATTTCCCGCCTTCAAAAAGAAGAAAACGCAGTCTGGGTTCATGTCAAAACGCGAGCTGAGATTTTGCGTCTCATCGTCGAAAAAGGCTCTGTCGCCATCGACGGAATCAGCCTTACGGTGGCAAGCGTGAGCGAGAGTGAATTCGCGGTGAGCGTGATTCCCCACACGGCAGAGGAGACTACGCTTCTTTCAAAAAAAGCCGGAGACTTGGTTAATCTCGAAAATGACATAGTTGGAAAATATGTTGAAAAATTGCTGGGAACCGGAGCAATCGCCGCACAAAGCGATGGAGAAAGTCTGGGCGAACGGGACGATAAATTCTTAAAGTGGCTGGCTGGCGAATAAAATTTTTGCTTTGCCTTATTTTTTTGCGTAAAATGAAAAAATAAAGCAAAAATTTCGTAAATATGATATATTAAGTATTATGGAACAGAAAAAAATACCGGTTATTATCAAGAAAACTCTTCTGCTTATTGTTTTTTCAGGTTTTCTTCTCTGTACGGTTGTTTCCGTAGCCGGTTATTTGGGTTTTTCCCGTCAGTTCCGGTCTCAGTATGATGCGAGTATCCGCTCTATCGGTGAGGCGAGCCGTGCCTGTCTGAATCCAGATGATTTTTCTCTCTATATGAATACTAAAATCCGTGATGAGAAATACGAAGAAGTTGCGCATATCCTGCAGGATTTTGTCGATAAATTTGATTTGAACATGATGTATGTTTCTTCCGTTCTTCCGCCGGATTACACGCACATTACTTATATTTACAATCCTGTCAAAAAAAACAGCAAATGGCATGAATTCCCGCTTGGTTATGAAGAAGATTATCTTGAACCTAATTATAATGCTTCTACTAAAAGAGTTTTTGAGAATGGAGAGACAATCGTTCGTCACACGCTCAAAACTCGAAGCGGCTCTCATATTACGGCTCAACTTCCAGTTTATGATTCAAAAGGAAAAATAGTCGCTGTTCTTGGGGTTCAAAAAAACATTCAGGCCTTTGTAAATGCCCGCTATTCTTTTATCAGTTTTATAACTATTTTCGAGTTGATTTTTGGTTTTGCCTTTGTTGTTCTTTTCAGCATGTATTTTAATATACATTTTATCAAGCCGATTCTGCTTATTACCAGAGAGACCGACCATTTCGCTTCTTATGGAGGTGAGCCGAGCGACCGCCTTCTTGAAGTTAAGAACAGTGATGAAATCGGTATACTTGCACATTCTGTTCATCAGATGGAATATGATGTCTTCCAGAACATAAGAAAATTGACAAAAATGACTGCCGAAAAGGAGCGAATCTCAACGGAACTGTCTGTAGCTACAAAAATTCAGAGCGATATGCTTCCGAAAGATTATCCACCATTCCCGAATCGCAAGGATTTTGACCTGTTTGCTACAATGACACCGGCAAAGGAAGTTGGCGGTGATTTGTACGATTATCTTTTGCTTGATGATGACCATCTCATGCTGACAGTGGGCGATGTCTCTGGAAAAGGTGTGCCTGCCGCACTTTTTATGGGGAAGAGTAAGGTTCTCCTTGATTTCTATGCGCTTCTGGGACTTTCTCCAAAAGAGATATTCGAAAGAACAAATAATCAGCTTTGCAAGGGAAATGAATCAGGTTTGTTCTGTACCTGCTGGCTTGGAATCTTTACATTCTCTACGGGTGAACTTCGTTTCGTTAATGCAGGGCACCCTTATCCTGTTTTATATCAGAATGGTGCCTTTTCATATTTGAAGACCAAACCCGATTTCATTCTCGGCGGTATGGAGAATATGTCTTATGTCGAGCACACTGTCACTCTTTCAAAAGGTTCTCGTCTGCTTGTTTATACTGACGGCGTAACTGAGGCCACTGACAGTAATTCTGAGCTTTTTGGAGATGAAAGGTTGCTTCAGTCAGTGGAGGGGACAGAAAAAATGACTGCGCCAGATGCATTAAAGAGATTGCGTGAAAAAATCGATGAATTTGTCGGTGAGGCTGAGCAATTTGACGACATAACGATTTTGGATTTTATCTGGAATTCCTAGTATAGTTTAAAATTACCTGTAGCCTCGGATTACCTGTAGCCTCTGGCATATATTTTTTTCTTGAAATAATTTAATTATGAATTAAACTTAAATTATGGATATTAAATATTTACTTTTCTTGCAGAATTTCCGAAACAACATCAATGACGCCCTCACTCCACTTATGGAGTGGGCTTCGATGTTCGCCACGACTTATTTGATTTTGTTCGCTGTCTTTTATTATTGGAATGTGGACAGGAAAAAGGGCTTGTATACCCTTGTTTCCTATTATTTCTGTATGTTCCTCACTCCGGTTATAAAACTCACGGCCTGTGTTTACCGCCCCTGGATTCGTGATGCCCGTATCCTGCCGGCCGGAGACTCAATCACTACGGCTACCGGATATTCTTTTCCAAGCGGTCACACCACAACCGTAGCCCCGCTTTCAGGAGGCATGGCTGTCAATCTTTGGGAAAGCAAAAAGACCCGGATTTTTTCCCTGCTCTTCATTCTTTTCATTCTGCTCACGGCTTTTTCACGGAACTATCTTGGCGTCCACACTCCTCAGGATGTCTGTGTCGCCCTCTTGATTTCGATTCTGAGCCTTTTTCTGACGGCGAAACTCTTTGCTTATCTTGAAGAGCATCCCGAAAAAGAAAATCTGCTTTTGCTCGGCGGATTTGTCTTGTGCTGTCTGGCTCTTGTTTATATCACATTTAAGCCTTACCCGATGGATTACAACGATGCTGGAAAGCTCATAGTCGATCCCCAGAAAATGATGAATGACGGCTACGGGGACCTGGGAAAGGTAATGGGCTTTATCATAGCCCGCTTTGTCGAAAAAACATGGATTAAGTTTGAGCCACTTAAAAAAGGCTGGAAGGGTTTTGTAATCTGTCTTCTGGGGCTTATTCCTCTGGTTCTCATGAAAGAGTATCTACAGCCTCTGCTCACCGGTGCTTTTGGCTCTCATTGGGGAAAGCTTTTCTTCTCGGTGATTTATACTTTTTATTATATTGCCCTTTTCCCGCTGATTTTAAAAGTCAAGGGATATTAAAATGCAGGCAGTCCAAGAACTTCTAAAAGAGCAAATCTCAAATCAGAATGCGGTCTTTGTCTTTCCGACGGACATTGCCTGCCAGAAGTGGGCGGACTGGGCTGTTAAAAACACGGGCGTCAAAGCCGTGGCCATGGAACGCTTCCTTGCCTGGGATAAATTCAAGGGGGAGTGCATCCGTGGCAAGGCTGAGAATCTTCGCACAGTGCCATCACTCATGCGGAAAATTTTCGCCGCCCATTTAATCGAAAAGAACGCGACTGAGCATTTCTTTAAGAATCTCATCAGTCAGAAATACGCTCTGGAGGCTTCTTCTTTTGCCGACTGGCTCGCCTCTATGCTTCCTTCATTGCAGATGTGGAAAAAACTCCGTGACAGGCAGGCTGCATTAAATTCGGAATCTTTTTCCAGAATCGATGATGAGAATCTCAAATCTTTTTATGAGAAATACAGGGCGGCCGCCTTCACCGATGACGAGGACAGGGATTTTCAGATTCTTTATGAGGAGTACAGCCGCTTTCTTTCGGAACATTCTCTTTTTGATCCTGCCTGGGTTGAGCCTGATTTTTCCGGCGATGGACGGGACTATTATCTTATTTGCCCGGAAACCCTTGAAGACTGGGAACAGTACCGCTTCAAACTTTCAGGCATTGAGAGCCTTCATTTTGTAGGCGTTCCCGAAAGTGAAGGGGAGTACGAGTCTTATTTTTTTGAGAATTCCGGCCAGGAAGTCCGGGATGTGACTCTTTTTTTGCGGGAAATGCACGATGAAAAGGGGATAGAGTGGAGTGACATGGCGGTGAATGTTCCCAATATGGATAATTTCGGCTCTTACCTTGACCGCTCATTTTCTCTCTACGAAATTCC
>JAFUHS010000170.1 GCA_017468745.1 Treponema sp.
AAATGGGTTGTCCGGCTTCCCGGTGCGATTCCGGCCTCAACTCCAGGAGCGAAGTGCTTTCCCTTTACGATTGCGGCCACAGATTCAAGGTCGTCAAGTGAAGAGTTCGTGCAGCTTCCGATTACGACCTGGGTTACTTTTTTCCCGGAAAGATTTTTTACCGTGTCGATTACATCAGGATTGTGGGGGCAGGCTGCCAGCGCGTGAAGCTCGTCAAGGTTTATCTCAATGAGCTTGTCATATTCAGCTCCCTCGTCAGCCTTCTGCTCGCTAAAGTCTTGTCCCCTTCCCATTGACTCAAGGAAGCGTTTTGTTGAAGAGTCTGACGGGAAGATAGAGCAGGTGGCTCCAAGCTCCGCGCCCATGTTTGTGATTGTGGCCCTCTGGGGAACGGTAAGGCTTTCAACGCCCTCGCCGAAGTATTCGTAAATAGCCCCCGTGCCGCCCTTTACGGTCTCGCGGCGGAGAACTTCAAGGATGATGTCTTTTGCAGAAACGCCCTTCTTGAGTTTACCGGTGAGCTTTACTCCGAAGATTTTCGGCATCGGAGTGTGGAAGGCGCCTCCTCCCATAGCCACGGCTACATCAAGGCCGCCCGCACCGATTGCAATCATGCCGATTCCGCCGCCTGTAGGTGTGTGGCTGTCAGAACCCAGCAAAGTTTTTCCTGGTTTTCCGAAAGACTCCAAGTGAACCTGATGGCAGATGCCGTTACCAGGGCGGGAGAAATAAAGGCCGTATTTGGCCGCCACTGACTGCAGGTAGCGGTGGTCGTCCATATTCTTGAAGTCAGTCTGCAAGGTGTTGTGGTCGATGTATGAAACTGAAAGCTCTGTCTTTACGCGGGGAATTCCGATTGTCTCGAACTGTAAGTAAGCCATTGTTCCGGTGGCATCCTGTGTCAAAGTCTGGTCGATGTGAATGGCGATGTCCTCGCCTCGTGGAATAGGAGTGCCCTTTTTGAAATCGATGTTTGGGCAGGCTTCTGGAACGATGTGTTCCTGCAAGATTTTTTCGGCAAGAGTTAGAGCCATTGTGTACCTCTGTAATATTTTTTTTGCTGATAATTATATCTGAATATTGAAGTTTTTTCTAGTGAGCGATGGATTGAAAAGAGGCTTGACATTCTGGTGATTACTTCTCATGGAAGAGAAAATATGCTAAAATAAAGGATATGCCGAAAAAGCAAGTTTTGCAAAAAATCCGAATCCTCTTTTTCCTTTCCTTTTCTTCCTTGCTTTTTTCATGTTCAAACGCGGATACTGAGTCTGCTGTCGCTGAGGAAAAGATTACCCTTCGTTCTACGGCCGACGCTTTATATGACAGCATTATTTGGACTGATGCGATTGAGGTCGATCGTCTCACGACGAATGTCAGCTCTGTGCAGGGGATTTCTTCACGGCTCAATCTTACTCCCCTTATAGTTCTTGCCGGACAGCCGGACGATTCGAGCAGGGTTTTCCCATCTTTAAAGAATTTTGGTTCACTGGATACGAGTCTTATCCCCCAGTCCCTGCGTACTATGCTCACTTCTTTCTCAGAGAGTATTTCAAAATACAAAGAGGCAGATTCTTTTATGGCTAAAGACTGTCTCTATTCCCTCGCTTTGTTTTATACTGATTTCAGGCGGATTTTCGGTGATTGTTTTGGGCTTGATGTCCTTCCTGCTGAATCTGACAGTCAGGTAAAAGAAAAGGAAGCTTCGGAATCAGATTCTTCAGCCTCTGCCTCTGACTCCGAAAAGTCTGAGGGCGAGCTTGAAGCCTCTGAGGCAGAAGGGGCCCAGCTTGTGGAAAAATCCTATTTTACATCTTTTGTTCTTGGTCAGCCTTTTTTAAATGGAATTTACTACGAGGTTCCCGTTAAGTTTTTTTCCGAACAGGCCAGCATGACGCTATGCATCTTCTGTTTTGAAAACTCTGGAACATGGAAAATCGACCAGATTCAGATTACGGATTGGGAGTTGTTTAATGGCAAAAAGTGAGCTGACTGGAATCGAACGCCATTTGATTCTTGATTATCTCAGGGACGGAAATATTCCGCTGACGCTCACCCCTATTGAAGAAAAACTTCCTTTCCCTGTAGCTCTTCGTGGTGAACAGGTGAGATTTCTTGAACCGGGAATTATCCTCATCGTAAACGCCGCTCCTATGGCGCTTTCCCTTGCTGGGAAACTCGTTCGCGTCCAGTTTTATTTCAATAAGCTGGGGCTTTTTTTTATCTCAAAAATCCAGCTTACTTCCGGGGGGCTTGCCCTTGTTATTCCCGAGGCAATCGGTAAGGTTGTAGATGTAAAAAATCTTGATAAATCTGCTTTTTCTTTCCTTATACATTATGATTCAACCGATATTTCCTGTGAGTTTGACGAAGATTTTCCCCTTTTTTCAAAATCCCGGAGAGAAGAGGTGGTTCAGCGCTATCTTTCCCGAAAAAATCCTGCGCAGACTGAGTCAGTTGCCGGACGGATTCACGCCCCGAAAGTCATTTACATAGATTCTGAAACAGTCGTTTTTGCGGCTCTGAAGAATGATATGCCCCTGTCTTCTGGGGCAGAATATGCCGTTCGCATGAGTTTTCCTCTGTCCGGGCCGATAAAAGCAAGGTTTGTCTCCGTCTCCTGCATTATCGATGAGATGTTTGAAAGCTTTGACCGCGACCGTTTGTGTGCCTGCGGTTTTTTTTCTGTAATATCCGAAGAAGATAAGCGTTTTTTAGCTGATAAAATTGCTCCTCATGTAAGTTGATTTTCTTCATATTTTACTTGAATTATAGACTAAAACAAAAGAGACTGATAAAATGGAGTTCATGTTATCGAATGCAGGATTGCAGCTACAGACCTTATTGACGAGTCCCGTCTTTTTAGCTTGCGTTTTCAGCTGGCTGTGCGCTCAATTCGTAAAGACTGTCATTAAACTCTTTTCAGGAAGTGTTCATTCTCTTGCAGAGCTTTTTGAGCTTCTTTTTTGGCGTACTGGCGGCATGCCGTCCAGTCATTCTGCAATAACTGCTTGCATCTGCACTATCGTAGGTTATCGTTCAGGCATTGATTCTGATATTTTTATTCTTGCAATCGTATTTTACCTTGTCACTATTCGTGATGCAGTTGGAGTTCGGCGGGCTAACGGAATGCAGGCTCGTCGTCTCAATGAAATCGGTGAAATACTGAAAGAAAAGGGATTGTACGATGAATTTACAAAACTCAAAGAGGTGAACGGTCATTCACCGATGGAGGCTTTCGTCGGAAGTCTTCTGGGTTTGTTTATCGGAATAGCCTTCTGCGTTTTGTAATAATTCTTTGGGTGGGAAAATTGTATAAAATGAAAGTTGAGCCTAAAAAAATAATTCCTCTCCTTGTCTCCCTATTCGCTTTTTTTATGCTTTTTCAGTTTCGCTCTCTTCCTATGAGCCAGTTCTGGAAGGGCTACAGGGTGCTCTATGTTTACAGTGATGATTTGGGCGATGGGGATGTTCTTACGATTCTCGAAAAAAACGGCTGTTCATCTGTGGTCTCCTCTGAGACTCAGCGGATACCTGTCGTTTCCCAGCTTTCTCCTGTCCAGACACAAAATCCTGATTCATATCTATTCCGTCGTTCCGCTTTCTTTATGGACAAGAATAATCGTGCTTCTGTTTTTTATGTCCCGGATTCTCAGACAGCTCAGCTTGATAGAGCTTTGCGGGAACTTTCCGCTTTTAAGTCGACAAAGGCCGGAACTGATGGAAAAAGCTCTTTCCCATGGCTGGCTCCGCTTATCTGCCTTTCTTTCTTCTTGATTCTGCTTTTTTTCTCTAGCGAAAGGATATTGTTCTCAATCGGAACTTTCTTTTTCATTCTCTTTGCCTTTTGTCGTCCCATGTTTACGGTCAGTGCGGCCTCTTCCCTGTATTTTTTCGCCTTTTTCCTTGCTCACAGGCTTTGGGGGCGTAAAAACAGTATTAAGACGATTTTGAATAGTCCTTCTGTCCTGCTTTTTGCCTTGTCGCCTCTGCTTGTTTTGTTTCTTTCATCACCTTTGAACGGTCTTTTTTATATTCTTTCGATTCTCGGCTCTGCAAGTGCAATTTATCTCTACGCCCAGTTCGAGCAAAAAAGGGAAGAGCTTTATTCTTTCAAGCCCGTGTACATCAGAAGCGCCCGCATGATTCCTGTAATCGGCCGGCTCGGAATCCGCCTTTTGGGCGGGCTGCTTATTGTGCTTCTCTTGATTACTCTTTCTTTCAGACTTGCCGGCAATGTTTCTTCTCTTTCGGTTTCTGCTTCTATGCCGTCTCTTCCTTCACCGACCAGTCAGGCGGATTCCTCCCTGACACAAATCTCTGATTTTATGGCGTGGACATGGTCTTCACTTACATTTCCCTACCGAAAAATCAGTGATGAGACAGAAATTATTCCCCATGAGGGCGATGTCGTTTCTATTACTGATTATCAGGAAGTTGACGGAAAAATCAATTCTGTGCAGACAAATGCCTTTGTCTATAATTCTGAATTCCGTGATTCAGTATTAAAGGCTGTAGATAAGCTTGACTATCCGGCACTTGAAAAGATGATGCTGAAGCAGGGAAAAAACGCTCGTTTTGGTTATGCTAAAAAAGCTTCGGCGGCATCATCTGAAAGATTCGGTATGTTGTTGCTTTTGGTCTTTATCGCTATCCCTGCGGCAATTGGTATTTCTTATATTTTAGGAAGAAAACGATATGGTCTCAGCATCTAATTTTATTTCTTCAGATAAAGATATTTTCTCATCGACAGTTAACGGTTTTTTGCCAAAACTTGCCTGTATTCCCCTGTGCGAGGATGATTCGGAGCTTTCAGAAATCCTTGTTGCGGAGGGGGATGTTGTTGAGGAGGGCACGGTTATTGCCAAGTCAAAAGGCTTATATATCCATTCTTCTATTCCTGGTCGTGTGCAGAGCATTAGGCAGATGCAATACAGTAATGGAAAACAGGGCTTGTGCGCTTTCATTTCTCTTGGAGGCTCCTTTACTTTTCTTGGGAAAAAAACTCCCCGTCAGGAATGGCATAAGTATGAGCCTGTGACAATACGGTATATGCTCAAAGAGGCTGGTGTTGTAAATACTTTTGATAAGACGCTTCCTCTCTATTCGCAAATAATTGATACTCATACGCCTCAAAGTAAAGTCCTTGTCTTGCGCTTGTTTGACTCGGATCCAAGCATTGTGACAGAAGGCTTTGTGGCTCAAAAAAAACTTCCTGAAATTCTTGAAGGGGCGGGAATTATCGCAAAGGCTTTTGAGGCGGAAAAAATCCTTATCGCATATTCTGAAAGCGATAAAAAATCGTTAAAATCAGAACTTGAAACCTTGATTGCAGAAAAGTCAGGGATTTTCTTTGCAGACGGTTGCGAGGTCTGTCTGCTGGGGCTTGATACCCGAAAGTATCCTGCCGGCACAATGCATGACTTGACGGTGGCTGTGAAAAAAACATATAAATCCGAGCCTTTCACAAAACTTGGAAAAAAGGATTTGTTTGTTGATTCCACTACGGCTGTCAATTCGTATAACGCCCTCGTGCTTCGAGAACCGGTTGTCAGCACATATGTCCATGTTACAGGTGACTGCCTTAATTCGGCCGCCTTGCTCAATGTCAGGCTCGGTATGACTCTTAGGGACATTGTTGAGCAGTGCGGCGGCTTTAAAAGACGACTGGAAAAGATTATCATAAACGGAATTATATCGGGTCGGGCTGTTTCGAGCCTTGATATTCCGATTAATCGCGGCGTTAAGTCGGTTGAATTCGTCCCCGCCGGCAAAGTCAGGATTCAAAAACCTGAAAAGTGTGTTCGCTGCGGAAATTGCCGGAAAATCTGTCCTGTCAGTCTGTGGCCGGGAAATCTCTATCGGATTGCTCATCTTCAAAACAAAGACTGCCTGAGCGAGGCCGACAAAGCTGTTTATAAGTCTGTCATTTTGTGTACGGAATGTGGCTTGTGCAATTCGGTTTGTCCTTCCCGTCTTCCTTTGAGCCAGACAATATCTTTGTTAAAGGATTCTTACCATGAAAAATAAAGAACACTTATACAAATCGGTTTTCTTGAACCCCTTTACATTCCTTCGTCCATCGGTGCAGACTGAGGCTCGTATATTCATTTTCCTGCTGCTTTTACAGGTGCTCATGCTTTTTCTCACAAGGAGTTTCGATTCTATTTTTGTTATCCTGGCTTCTCTGCTTGCCTCTTATGCGGCAGATTTCAGCAATAAGGAAAAGAATTTCAAAGACTCTTTTGTCATTATGGCGAGTTCCATTCGTGGTCTTTTGATAGGGCTTTTGCTTCCCTCAGCCTTTCCCCCGCTTGCGGTTTTTTTCGTGAGTTTTACGGTTCTTTTCCTTAATAAGCACATCCTCGGTGGTTTCGCAAATTCCTGGATAAATCCTGTGGCCGTCACCGTGGCTGTATGCTGGATTATCGGCATGAAATTCTTCCCTGCGGTAAATCTTTCTCTGTCCATGCTTCAGTCAAAAAACATTGCTCTTTCTCTGATTCAGAACGGAACTTTTCCCCTTAACTCCGCTGATATCAGCGTGACCCACTTTTTGAATAAGCGGCTTTTCAGTTTTCTTGGATTTTCGATACCTGAAGGCTATTTTTCTTTGTTCTGGGATTCCCATTCGCCGATACCAGCCTTTCGTTTCAATCTTCTTACGATTATTTCATCAATCATTTTGCTGGGCTCAGATGTTCTTAATCCTATCGTTCCGGCTGTATTTATTTTTACATATAGTCTTCTTGTCAAAGTTCTCGCCCCGCTTTTTTATGGCGGTTCAATTCTTCAGGGGGATGTGATTCTTGCCTGTCTGACAAGCGGCACGCTTTTTTATACATTCTTTTTGCTCCAATGGCACGGAACGATTCCTTTTACAAACCGTGGAAAGTGGGTCTATGGAATTTTATCGGGAATCATGGCTTTTTTTATTCTCGGAATCGGTCTTTCTCCTGCCGGCTTTGCTTTCATTATCCTTGTGGCGAATGTTTTTTCTATTTTCATACAGGCTGTTGAGAATCACTTCCTCAAAGAATTTACGAATTCTGTGCTCATTCAGCAGGCTCAGGCTGTAAGGGAGGGAATTGATGCGTAAAATCAATCTGAACGAGACGGCTAAAAAAAATCTAATCATTTTCTCGATTTTTTTCGGCATTGTTTTCGGCATGACGGTTCTGCTCGTCACCTTTACTCTTGTTTCAAGAAATTCCTGGAAGAATACCCTTGCTCTTGAAGTGCAGCATGTTCTTGACTCATATCCTGATGGGACATACACTGTCAGCAGAAATCTCACCTTGAATTCCAGCCTCTCTACCAGTGCTGTCATTTATTCTCTCCTAAAGAAGGACGGGCGTTCAAATCAAAAATATTATGCGATTTTGGTTCGAATTCCTTCAATTCTCGGTCCCCTGCCGGCTGTCTTTATCTATAGCGAAAAGGATGGAGTCTCATTTGCCGGTTATGCGATTGACAACGGAAAGGCCTCTGCCTGTGTGGAGCGGCAGCTTTCAAGTATGGTTATGAAGTATTGGGAAGATATGATTCCCAAAATAATCGAAAAATCACAGGCAAACTAGGGAGTGTATATGGCTGATAATAAAAAAATTTATTTTTACATTGCCTCGAGTCTTGCTTTTCTGATTCCGGTTCCAGGGCGTTTTGCCTTTGCCCTCTTGCTTATGATTCTCTTCAATATTCAGATGGCGACAGTTACTCTCTTGTTCCACGGAATTTATTATATGCAGCTCTCGAACATGAGAAATGCAATACTTACGCTTACGATTATTGCCCTCGGTATCTTTTATAAACAGCTTCTTGCGATTTATTGTCCGATTGCCGCCCTCACTTTGGGATTCTGCATTTTTCTTCCCACAATAGCTTCCGTTATAATAGATTTTTTCTTTCTCGATTATTCTCACGGCTTGAAGAATCATCTGGTCCGCAATATGAAAACATCCTGCGTGATGAGCCTTTTTTCACTTCTAGTCTTTCTTCTGCGGGATATTTTCGGATATGGAACTATTACTCTCCCAGGCTGGAGACATATCCTTGTGTTCCGGCTTCCCTATAATATTGAGGGAACCAGTGCGAGTATTTTCCTTGCTACGATTCCAGGGAGTCTTGTCTTTGTCGCTGTTCTTCTGGCACTTTATATTTACGGAGTCAAAAAGTTCCGTATTTTCGTTAATTCGCCGGAAAGTGCAGGGGAGGAGTCTTAAATGGTACAGGTAATAGTTTACTATCTTCTCTCAGCCTCGGCTGTGCTTTTTTATGGAATCGGAATCAATAAATCCGTTTCTCATGCGGGTGCTTTTTCTGAATCAGCCCTTACTTGCGTAAAATCTTTGTTTGCGGCAAGCTCAACGACGGCAGTGAGTTATCTCTTGAATTCATGGCTTTTAATCCCGACCCAGCTGTGCGAGCTTTTTCCTTTCATTGCGACTCTTTTGTTTATCTTATTTACAACGCTCACCGAAATTTTTGTGGGAGTCGGTGTCCGTCAGTCGCCTGTTGAATTTTCAATTCCCTTGCTTTCTGTTTTTTTAGGTCTTAACGAAGGAATTGGAATCGGCTCCGCGGTCGTCATTTCCTGTATTTGCATTATTTCATTTTATTGCATGGTTATTATTTTTTCTTGCGTTCGTGAGCGCATCAATTTTTATAGCAACGAAGGCGGACTTAAAACATATTGCGTTCTCTTGCTTTGTCTCGCCGTGCTTATGACTGCCATCTGCGGTATAAATATTTCATGGTTTAACCTTTATTTGGGAGGCGGGGCAAAATGATTTTATCTCTTTTCTTTCTCTTCCTTATGCTTCTTCTCATTACTGCGGCAATTTTTTATCTTTTTTGCTTTTTTCTTCCGGCTTTAAAGCTGAAATATGAGGGGATTTCTGATTCTCTGGCCACAGAGCTTCAATTCAAGGACGAGAATATTCATGACTTTGTCCGGCCTGATTTCTCAAAAATTGCAAAACTTGAGGAAGTTGAAGAGTCTGATTTGCAAAAACGGCTTATCTACAAAGGTGAAAAAAGCTGCCGGCTTTTCCATGAAATCTATCATTCTGAATATAAGAATCCAAAGGTTTGCATCGGGTTCGGTGATTGTCTTCTCGTTTGTCCTCAGGAGGCTATTACTATAAAAAATAATCGTGCCGAAATATCCGCTCATTGCAATGGCTGTGGAAAATGTATAGATTATTGCCCTGAGAATATCCTCAAACTCGTTGATCGCGAAAAAAATTCTGATGAAGTTGGCGAAAAGGGCTTTAAATTTTGGAAATCTTGTTATAAACTTTTGAACGGTGGGTTGAAGGTTCGTTAGTTTTTTATGAAGCTCTTGAATATCTGTTTTTATGTAACAGGCTCGCCATCGGTATTTGCTCATAATGAAGAATTTGAAGCTAAGTACCAGTCAGTCTATAAGAATATTGTTTCCTTCATGTTCGAGCAGGTGAACAGCCGCTTTTCTATTTCTTTTTCAGGTTCTCTTTTGTCCTGGATTAACCGCGAACATTCTGAATTTACCCAGCTTCTTTCAAAACTTATAGGACACAAGCAGACAGAGCTCTTAGGCGGCGGTTATTATAATCCGGTTTTTCCTCTCCTTTTTTCTCAGGACAGAACAGGGCAGATTGAGCTCATGACTTCAGAACTTCGCCACTGTGTTGGAAAAAGACCCCACGGCATGACGATTGCCCACTCAATCTGGGATAACAGTCTGGTTTCTTGTTTTCAGTCGTGCGGTATGGAATATGTTTTTCTTGACAGTTCCCTTATTCCAAAAGAACGCCAGTGCTATCTTCCCCTGCTGGTTACAGAACTCGGAAAGAGCATAAATGTCATTGCCGTAAGCCGTGAGTTTATTCCGAACATGCTGATTGCCCCCAGGGAATATCTGCGCAATTTGTTTGATACGGTGAATTATCTTACGAAAGGCGATTCTTACGATAAAATGACTGAGGAGCGCGTCGTCGCCATAAAAATTGATGAAAGTCAGTTCATGAAACTTTATGAATCAAAATGGCTGGCTAAATTATTCACTACGGCAGAAGAATATTTTCCAGATTCAATCAGGATAACGCTTCCTACCGACTATCTGCATCATGAACTTGTGCGCATTCCTTCGTATATTCCTGCTGGAATTCAGTCTGATGTCGCAAAATGGGCTAAAAGTCCTTATGAAGAAAGTGTCAGTGTTTCAACCCAGCAGCCAACTATCTTTGATTTCCTTCTCACATATAAACAGAACAAGGCTCTATACGACCGGATGTTGTATATTTCCCTGCTCATTAATCAGGCTAAAGGCGATAAAATCCGTAAAAAAGTTGCCCGAGAGAAATTATGGATTGCTCAGAGCGGGGAAGGCTATATCTGTGATCCCGACGGTGTTTTCGCCAACAATGCTGTCAGACAAAAAGCTTACCGTAGTCTCACTGAAGCAGAAAAGCTGGTTCGTGAGGCTCAGAGCGATGGATTTAAAGAGCAGGTCTCAAGCTATGATTACAACGGCGATGGATTTAACGAATATATTTGCGCCATGAAGCAATATACTGCCTGCGTGTCTTTGAACGGCGCTCAAATTTCAGAACTGGATATTATGCACAATACGGGGAATTATGCCGATTCGCCGAGTAGGATAAAGCAGTTCGATAAATTTGAGGACAAATATCACAGGGGACTTTTTATAGATCATTTCTTTACGAATGAGGAGTATTCTGATTATCGCCGCGGCACGCCATCGGGCACCGGGATTTTTTCTCAAACAGTTTTCCGGCAGCTTGATTTCGATGCCCATCGTCATGAAATTAAACTGGCTGCTTCAGGAGCGTATTCACCTCTTAAAGCTGCTGTAATGCTCATCAAAAAAATCGTGGCCACTTCAAACGGCTTTATGATTCAGTATATTCTCAGGAATGAAAGTCCCTTTGAGTTGAAAGGTATCTTTGTCGTAGAGTCAAACTACGCTCAGACTGATTTTTCATCAGTAAAAGCTAACTCCTATAAAGTCGAGTTGATTTCCAACGAAGAGAAAAATGAGCTTGAAATTAAGGATTCCCCGAAATCTGCAAAAAAAATCTCTTATCTGCAGATTACAGATACTTCAAACGACATTTCTTTTGTCTATGAACCTAACGAAATCTGTGAGGTCGTCTGTATGCCGGTTATTTTCCGCCGGCCATCTTCTTTAAGTGATATACCGACGGTTTCAGGAAATGCTTTCGTTACATCCCTCTGCTGGTCTGTTGAGCTTGAGGCTGGCAAAGAAATCGAAAAGACAATAAATTATTCGATTATAGTTCCCAAAAAAAGGGGAAAGAAAAAGGCCTAAGCCTCAATATCGCCCTGAGAAAGTTGCAGGTACATCTGGTCAGCCAGACCGAATCCCGCGTTTTTGGTCATCATTGTGGCATACTCGTCGTAGAGCATATCCTCGTACATGTTTTTAGCGTAGCTTGACTCGCCGTCCGCCTTCATTACGGTTTTCCGCATTGACGAGAGCATCATTTTGACCACATAGGATTCCATTTCCAGTGATTTTTCGTAGAGTTTTGAAGTTCTGTCGATTTCTCTTGGGGCTACATGGGGATTTGCCTGATTTGCGGCGGCTCCCTGGGGCAGGGCATGCCTGTCGCTTTCGGCCATGAAGCTTCCGCTGAATCCTGAAGTCCAGTCTCCGTTCAACCGGCCGTCATAAGAGGTCTGTGATGAAGAAAGATTTTTACCGACAAGGCCTGATTCAGATTTTGCCAGGGATTTAGCCTCATTCACAAGGGCGTCAAATTTTCCCTTCTCAGAAGAAATCTTAGCGCCAAGAGAAGCTCCTTCGCCTTTAGTAATTGCCGAAATACCGCCGATTGTCATATAAAAATCCCCTCTTTTGAAGTCCTCACAGAGCTTATGAGTACACAGAGAGATGTTTGTTAATTCAAATTTTAAACCTCTGTGAACTCTGTGTCCTCTGTGAGGAATTTAATTTATTTTATCGTTTCAAATTTACAGCTGTTGAGAGCATTGAGTCTGTGGTCTGGATTGCCTTTGAGTTGAATTCGTAGGCTCTCTGGGCAACAATCATCTGAACCATTTCGTTTACTACGCTTACATTCGACATTTCGACGAATTTGTGCTTGGTTACGCCGAAGCCCTCAAATCCCGGTCGTCCTGCGATTGCCTCGCCTGAAGCGTTCGTAACCTTGAAAAGATTGTCGCCAACGGCTTCAAGACCCGCGTTGTTAGGGAAGCGGTAAAGCTCAAGCTGGGCTACATCCACAGGATCATCCTGACCGAAAATCTTCACTGAGACGCGGCCTGTGTCGTCAATGGTAAGGGTGTGGATGTCGTAGACTTCCGGCATGATTACCTCAGGCTGGACGCGGATTCCGTTTGAAGTGACCAGCTGGCCGTTCATGTCGATTTTGAAAGTGCCGTCGCGGGTGTAGGCATAGCTTCCGTCATACTGCATTACGCGGAAAAATCCGTCACCTACGACAGCTACATCAGTGTCAACGCCTGTGGCCTGGAGAGAACCTTGTGAGAAGACGCGCTGGGTAGCCGCGACTTTTGTACCCGCACCCTGCTGGATTCCGACCGGGGTTACGGTATCTTCTGTCGCAGGAGTACCTGCCAGCTTCACATTCTGATAGATAAGATCTTCGAACTCAACCCGCTGCTGCTTG
>JAFUHS010000171.1 GCA_017468745.1 Treponema sp.
CAGTCGCCCATACCGAAGCCAGAACAGCTGCCCTTTGACCAGCCGTGCAAGTTCACGATGTCAGCATCTTCGGCAAAGGTAATGAGAAAATCTGTGACCGCCGAAGTGACATAGCCAATCATGATTCCCGCCACCAGAAGGGAGCCGGCGGAAGAAATTTTCCGGGCTACCAGTAGAATAAAAGCCGTGGAAAGAAGGGCACCGACAAAGGCCGAAGCGACCAAAATAAGAGAGGATGAGGCAAATCCCCTTTTGAGCAGAAAAATCAGCGCTAGGGCAACCGTCATCTTGGCTCCCGAAGAGATTCCCAGAACGAAGGGACCTGCGATGGGATTCTGAAAGTAAGTCTGGAGTAAAAATCCAGAAAGTGAAAGAGCACCACCCAGCAAAAATGCCATGATAAGGCGGGGAAGCCGAATCTGCATGATGATGTTGACTTCCTGTGCCGAGCCACTCTGCCCCGCGAGAATCGAGCAGACTTTTGCAAAAGGCAGGGAGACTGAACCAATAGAAAGAGAAAGCAAGGAAAAAAAAGCCAGTAAAAGGAGAAAGACAATGAATATTAAGGGAATTCGCTTTACTTTCATTTAACTTCAGTTCATCTCCTTTACTCTACCCGAAGTAAAAATTCAGGACTTCTATCATCTCCGCTGATAATAGCCTTTAAATCGAGAATCATGTCGCCGATACGATCTGTTGCCTGGTAGAGATATTTCCCGGTCGCCCACACTGAGCCTCCCTGCACTGCCTTGAATTCGGCAAAGAGGGGGCTTTTTGCGCACAGGTCCTTTAGGAAATGAACGCTGTTGTCGATTGAGGAATTGTAAATGAGGATGTCGGCATCAGCGCACTGGGCGTAGAATTGCTCCATAGAAATTGTGACCGAGGGACTGGTGGATTTCCGCGTGGAGGCAAAGGCGTAAGTTCCGCCGGCCATTTCAATCATTTTTACTATGTAGTCATCTTTTCCACGAATTACTACAAGACCGTTGGGCGTTATATAGAAGAAAGCGATTTTAGGGGAGATTCCCGCATCTGGGTGCGGGAATGACGGTGAATCAACTGCCGTGGTCAGGGCGGAAATCTTTTTTTGGAAGAAAGATTCGGCTTCCCTCTCCTTTCCAAGCATGGCTCCGTAAAGTTTAATCCATTCCATGCGGCCAAGGGGATTCGGCTCATAACTGGATTTGTCAACGAACACCGGGATTCCAAGAGACTCAAGCTTTTCTTTAATCTGAGGTGCGTGATAAATCATAGTGGACTCTATGGCGAGCGAGCATTTTTCTTTCAGTAAAAGCTCAAAATCAGGGGCATTGTATTTTCCTGCGTAGAGGATCCTCCCCTCTTCCATGGCAAGAGCGGCCTCTTCTATATACCAGTCTTTTTTTTGGATGGCCGAAAAGCGGATTGCATCTAAAGAATCAAGGCGGGTCCAAAGAGCCATTGCGGAAGACGCACAAAGATAAGTCTTTTTTACGGGATATTGAATCAGGATAATTTCAGGAGGAAGATTTTTGGGAAGAGGTGCCTTTTCGGGAATCAAGAGATAGCGGTCACTGTCTGCCACGGTAATCAGGCGATAGACACTCGAAGCAAAAGCCCTGTCACTGTCAGAAGATTCTATCGGGCGATATTCGTCAATACGGAAGATTTTCGCGTATTTTAATGGAAGAGATTTTTCAAAAGTCAGGCCTTCGATTTCAAGGGGCGCGTCATTTTTAATAGAAGATTTTGTACATGAAGAGAGAATTAAGAGAAAGCAAAGAAGAGGAAGAAAAATTCTGATGCGGATGAAGGCAGAGAACTGCGGATTCATATTTTTAAATTCCCCTTTCTCTCAAAGAAGGCCCGCTACCAGCCGAAAAATTTCTTCTTCGCGGATTTTGAATCGAAGTTAAGGTAATACAAAATCTCGTGGCTTTTGCTCATGGCAGTGGTGTCGGCGTAAAGAGGAAGTTCCCGGTCGAAATCGTAAATCGGAATCGTGAAAGTTGAGTTTCCGCCCTTGTCCAGAATTTTTTTGTCCACATCGAACCGCTCTCCGTTGACTTTCATGTAGTCATAGTTGGAGCTTGACCATTCGATTATGGCGACTGCCTTTCCATCCTTTACGGTGACTTTTGCAGGGCTGGTGATTTTTGCCTTTCCGCTGCCGCCAGAAAGCGTGACCTTTACGAGATAAGAGCCGTCTTTGAGTGGAGAAGGATTTCGCTCAGGGGAGACAAAAAGAGATTTTTCGGGCAGGCTCGAAGCGTCAAAGAGGATTTCCCTCTCATACCACTTGCCTTTTTTTGAGCTGAATGCGGCACATTTAATAGAAGAATTAAGTTCTGAAATCGGGAAAGAAAAGAAAATCGCGCCATTTTCATCGCTCTGGGCTAAAATCTCCCCCTTCCCTTTTGACTCAGAAGCATCCTCTGCGCTTCCCAAGAAAAATTTCGTGTAGGACTTTCCGCTCATGGTGATTTTTACGCTCATCTGGCCGTCTTTTACAGAAAGCCTTGACTTCGTGATTCTGAACATTGAAGAGCTGGACTCAGACTCAACTTCATATTCTCCCTCAGCGATGTCAGAAGCGTGAACAGGAATCATACTCTCCCGCCCCACTTTCTCCGGCACAAGCATCTCGCTTTTAGAAGCAACCTGAGCGTTCAAATGAGGAAGGAAAAATGAGCAATGAGCAATAAAAATCGCAAGTACGAAGATTTTTCGCATGGGAAGTGTCCTTTTTATCCACAGATAGTCACAGATTTTCACAGATTTCTTGTTTCGATTTACGAAACTCTTTCCTATTTTCACGATAGCCTTTCGTGTGGGATTTATATAATCTGTGTTAATCTGTGTGAATCTGTGGATTCTTATTTTACAATGAATCGATTGCTGATTTTGCGTGGTCTACGTAAATTTGCTGGATTGTCGCGTCCTGACCTAAGCCTTCGAGAACGCACTCAACATCGTAGCCGGCAGCTTTAAAGATTGATTTCCATGAATCATCCTCGTCGCCTGCCATGTCGTTTGTGGCATGGTCTCCGGCTACCACCATGAGAGGAAGGAGGACGACTTTTTTGTATGAGCCTTTTGCCTGAATTGCAGCAAGCAAGTCTTCTACGCTCGGTTTAGCTTCAACGGTGCCGATATAGTAATTTGCGAACCCTTTTGAAGAAAGAACGCCCTGCATTTTGGAATAGATTCCGTTTGAAGCGGCCTCTGTTCCGTGCCCCATGAAGACGATTGCTGTTGAGCCGTCATCGAAATTCTTTGTTTTGGCGGTGATTGCGTCAGCTACGCGGGAAAAATCCTCGTCGGTGGTGAGAAGCGGTTTTGAGAGAACGACTTTAGAGAATTTGCCCTCATATTTTGAAAGGGTTTTCTGTAAGTCTGTGTACTCAAATCCGTCCATCAAGTGGGTTGGCTGAACGACCAGTGTTTTGACCCCATTGTTTGCGGCACGGACAAGAGCTTCGTCCACATTGTCGATTACGAGATTTTCCCGTTCTTTAAGGATTTTGATGATTGTGTCTGCGGTGAATGCTCTGGCTACCGTGTAATCAGGGTAGGCTTTTGCGATTGCCTTTTCGATTCCGCCGATTGTAAGGTCTCGGGAAGAA